>NZ_JACBZR010000002.1 GCF_013408335.1 Nocardioides panzhihuensis
CCGGCACCTCATCGGGGCCGGGACCGCAGCCTGCGCGATCTGCTGCGCACCCCCGCTCCTCGCCCTGCTCGGCATCGCAGGTGCCGGACTGGCCGCAACGCTCGCTACGGTCGCGTTCGCTGGCCTTGCCTTCGGGGCCGTCGTCCTGGCCGGTGCGCTGCTCGCCGTCTGGGCTCGGCACCGCAAGGCAGCGCGCCCAGACCCATGCGCCAGCAACGGTCCCGTCGACCTGAGCATCTCCCCACGCCCCTCGGGTGCAGTCCAGGATGCTCGCACCGGTCACTGACAAGATCGCCGTGTGGACAGCCTTCGATCGATCGCCCTGTTTGTCGTCGCTGCCGTCGCTGAGATCGGCGGCGCCTGGCTGGTCTGGCAGGGCGTACGCGAACACCGCGGCCTGGTCTGGATCGGCGCCGGCGTGATCGCACTCGGCATCTACGGCTTCGTCGCCACCCTCCAGCCCGACGCCCACTTCGGCCGCATTCTCGCCGCCTACGGAGGCGTGTTCGTCGCCGGCTCCCTCGCCTGGGGGATGGCACTCGACGGTTTCAAACCCGACCGATACGACGTCGCCGGCGCCCTCATCTGCCTGGTCGGGGTCGCCGTCATCATGTACTCCCCACGCGCCAGCTGATCTTGGCAGCTTCGTGATGCGTTGACAGGTGGGGCTCCCTGCTCAGCTGCCCATGTTCGGGAAGGTCTGCTGCAGCAGATCCACCAGGCCGGCGTACGCCGCGTTCGTGGTGATACCGCTCGCCAGGAGGTAGCTGCCGGCCTTCACTCGGTCGAGGAATGACTTCGTAGCGGCGGCCGGCTCCCCGCCATCGGCTTGGATCGCTTCCCGGAGGGCGATCACGCCCTCATCCTTGAGGAGCTCGCGGGCAGCCTGGAGCAGCCCCGCGACATCGCCCGGCGCAACGCGGACGGCAGTCGCGCCCTCACCTGTCGCGATGGTGGCGTTGTCGCCGGTCGAGACGGTGGCGTTGTCGCCCACGGTGACCGGGCCGCCGATGGAGTAGATGTTCGTCATCTGTACGTGGACCTCTTTGTAGAGACGTGGGTCGTTCGCGATGGTCGGGCCGCCGGTTTCGCCGGCGTCCGGGGCGATGTCCTCGATGCCGAGAGCGAGGTCGAGCGCCGTGGTGCGGATCTGGTCGAGAACCCCTCGCAGGTGCGTACGAGGGAGGACGACAGAGGCGTGGTTGAGGACGTACCCGATTGGGTGCCGCACCTCATTACGACTCATCGCCTGGCGGAAGATCGCGATCCACCCTGCGGGGAGCGGGTACTCGGGGTCGTCTTCGCCGGCGGCAAGGGCCTCGAGCTCAGCGATCGGCTCCCGGAGGCCGACTCCGTCCGAGAAGCCACGGAGCTGCTCGGGAAGACCCTCCTCGGTGATCGCCGAGGTGATGCTGGATCGAAACGGCCCGTCGAACCCAAGCCTGATGGGCCATCCCCCGCTCCGATACGCCGGCAGATCTGGGCCAGCCGCGTCTCCTTGCGTGTAGTAGCCGCGGAGCTCGCGGCCCAACCAGAGGGTCAGCTCCTCCGCGCCGATCCGGCGGCTCACGACCAAGAGACCTCGCAGGGCGTCTGGGAGGGGCACGTTCGGAGCGGAGAGGCTGCCGATGGCGGTCTCCAGGGCATCTGTCACAGAGGTCAGTCTGCCTGGGCGCACCGACACTTTCGGGGAGCGCACCGGCGGGAGGAGCTCGGCAAGGATTTCGGGCATGTCGTAGCCCTTTCCGGTCGGGATGTGGGATCTCGACCGGACGATGGAGCCGTTGGGGTGCTTACGTCGCGGGCTGCTGCGACCGGCGACACGAAACGCGCTCCCGCCACCTGGTGGACAGCGACCGGATCACGCTGATTGCTCGTTGACGTTACCGATGCTGGCGGGTCCGTGGTGGTCTTCGACTCGGCACCATAGGCCGCCGAGCCAGCGGCGGGTGACGATCATGCCGGCGGCTTCGTAGCGTCTGGCCATGGGGGCGACGGCGTACGCGGCGAGCGGGTGGCCGGCTCGCCAGGCGTGTGCTCGAGCGTGCTCGGCGATCTCGCGTCCGAGCCCGGTGCCGCGGGGCCATCCGGCGAGCGAGGTGGCTTTGGTCCACCGTCCCATGGGTCGTAGCGTCACCGTTGCCGCGCCGGCGGGTCGCACCAGGAGGAGCACTTCGGCGCGCTTGTGCATGAGACCTTCTAGGAGGGTGGCGGTGAAGTAGGACCAGCTGGTTCCTACGACCGCGACGATGAGGCCGAGCACGACGGCGGCGACTCGCTCGGCGATCGACCCGGCTGCCGGCACCAGTGGCCAGTTGTAGATCCGCACCAGGGCGATGAGCATCTCGCCGAGGGGAAAGCTCACGCCCATGAAGGCCAGCACGAGCAGCCAGAAGAGTGCCGTACGTCGGAACCCATGCATGGCGGTGACCCCGGCTCTCGCACGCTCGCGGAGCCGGGTCGCGGTGATCGGCGCGTTCATGCTCATGCGCTCTCCCTCGATGAGTCGGGGTGTCCGGCCTCGGGCGCCACCGAGTTCGACCCGGCGACGGGACGGTGTTGGCAGAAGCAGTGTCGCCAGGAGTACTCGCGGCCGGCCTGGGTGTCGATGCAGTCTTCAGGCTGGTGTGGCTGCTGGCAGGGTTCGCAGATCACGGGTTGTCGTTCCTCCGGTCCGAGGCCTCTCCCCTGCTGGGTGAGACGGAGTTGGTTCTGATTGTGCGTGCTGCCACCGACATTTCTGTGCCGCACGACCGGCGGATTGCATCGGGGGTGCACTGCGATTTCATTGCGGTGAGCTCGTCGATGGGTTGGTGCCCAGAAGAGGGGCCGGCTCTTGGCCGGCCCCTCCCCCAGGGTCTTTCCCGTTCGCTCAGAACGGGGGCTCGGTGGGCCTGGGCCCGAGCTGGGTGACGTTGTCGGCGTACGCCGGCGCGTCGGGGTTGGTGGTCTTGCCGCCGCGGTTCTTCTCGGCCCGGGCGGTGGCGAACTTGAGGCTGGTGGCGATCTCGCCGTACCGGTCGGAGACGACTACGACGTCCTTGTAGCGGTTCTCACCGGTCTCCTTGTCGGACCAGCTCTCGGTCTCGACCTGGCCGTGCACGAGCACGCGGTCGCCTCGGGTGAGGCTCTCGACCAGGTTCTCGCCCTGGGCTCCCCAGACCTTGACGTTGTGGAACGTTGGGGTGGCGTCCACCCATTCGTCGTTCTGCTTGACGCGTCGGTTGACCGCGACGCGGAGGTTTGCGACCGGGGTGCCGCCGTTGGTGAAGCGCAGCTCCGGGTCCTCGGTGAGGTTGCCGGCGAAGGTGGTGATCGTGTTCATGGTTCTTCTCCCTTGGATGAGGTGCATGGATGGAAACGGAGAGCTGACCAGGTGACCCTCGGGATGTGACCCCTCGTGTCCCTTGCTCCCAACAACCAGCCCAAGATCGCGCGAGCGGCAGCTGGTCAAGGGCCGGCGGAGCCGGGCACTGCTTCCCTTGACCAGCGGAGCGAGCGATCACGATTGGGCGTTGTGGGAGCAAGGAACGAGACGCTTTTGATCGGTGAGGCTGTCTCGGCCCGGAGGGCCGTGTCCTTGGCCGGCGGATGTCGGCCCCGGGGGCGTCTGGATCCTTGGGTGGAGCTGCCCGGCGTACGCCGGTCGACGAGCTGGTGTTGGTGAGGTCGGCCCGGCGGGTCGTGCCGTTCGGGTGGGGTGTGGGGAGGGCGGAGCCCTCCCCACCGCCGGCCCCTCGGGGCCGGCGGTGCGACGTGGTGGCTACTCGATCCGGTCGTGGATGGCGACGGCGCCGTAGAAGTCGTGGCCGGTCAGCTGGCTGACCAAGTCGTTGAAGCGGCTGTCCCCGGTGGCGTAGTTCCCGCCGGCCATGGTTCCCGGGACCGGGGTCCAGGTCTGGCCGTCGAAGTCGTAGACGGGCACGAGCGCGGCGATCGTGCCGGCGTAGGTGTTGCGGATCTGGAGGGCGACGGGCCAGGAGGCCGTGGACGGGGTGAAGATCTGGCTGTCGTGCTCCAGGCCGGCGACGTAGTCGACGGGCTGGGTGGGGTTGGTGTTGTCGTGCCCGGTCCAGCCGACGAGGGTGATGCTGTCGTGGCCGGGAATCTCTAGGAGCTCAGGTTCGATCGGACGTCTGTGGGCTCGGTTCTGAGTTCGCGCAGGTAGTGCCGGTTCGACACCCATCTGCCTCCGAATTGAAGAGACGTCACCCTGAGTGACGGTTTCGTTGTAGTGTCGACGCATGATCGCCTCGCTTGAAGTCGGTGACTGATGGGCTTGGTGGCGCTGCTGGGTGGCAGCGCTACTGATCCGGCACTGATAGGTGCGCAGGCGGTCGCCGACTTCGAGCAGGAGCTCGTCGACCAGTACGCATTGGCGATGTCCGCCGCGGGACTGACCGACCGGCACATCGGCTCGACGCGGGCGATCGTCATCGAGTTCGCCCGCTCGCTGTCGACCCCAATGTGGGAGGCCACCTGCGCGGACGCGGACGACTTCTTGGCCCAGCAGCGCCGGATGGGACTCAGCGTGTCGACCCGTGCGGGCAAGGCCGGCGCGCTGGCGGGCTTCTACGACTTCGTGATCGCCCGCTACGAGGGCACGATCCGCCGCGGGACCGGCGTCTTGGTCGAGCAGCCGATCGATGAGTTCAATCGCCAGTCCGAGGCATCCCTGGGCAAGGTCCGAGTGCCGCCCTCGGATGACGAGATCGACTCGTTGTTCACCGCCTGGCGCGGGTCGGTCCCGCATGCCCGCAAGTACCTGCCGGCCGCCCGCGACTACTTCGCGGCCTCGCTGTGGCGCCGCCTCGGGCTGCGCATCAACGAGACCGTCATGCTCGACATCCGCGACTGGCGCCCCGACCTCGGCGAGTTCGGCAAGCTCCACGTCCGCCACGGCAAGGGCTCCCACGGCCGCGGGCCCAAACCACGGCTGGTGCCAGCGATCAACGGCGCGAACCAACTCCTCGATTGGTGGCTGGCCGAGGTCCGCCCCCAGTACGGCGAGGATTGGGGCGACATGGACGCCCCGCTGCTGCCGTCTGAGCGGTTCGACCGCGATCTCGACCGGTGCGGACGTGTCGGCGCGAACGCGCTGCGCCGCGCCCTCGGAATCCAGGTCGACCGGTGGCTTCCCGCCTGGTCGGGACGGATGACGCCACACGTGCTCCGGCACTACTGCGCATCGTCGCTGTACGCGGCCGGCATGGACATCAAGGCGCTCCAAGAGCTCCTTGGACACCAGTGGCTTGCAACGACTTCGGGCTACCTTCACGTCCGCAGCGACCACATCGAACGCGCGTGGAACAGCGCGAGCGACCGCATTGAAGCCCGCCTGGGCCTTCGCAACGACTGACCCGACCGACGAACCGAAGGAGAGGATCCAGATGCAGTGGAGCCTGCGGCTGCGGGCCGCGGAACGAGGGATCTGGAAGTCCGCGCAGCTGCGCAGGATGCTGGCAGAGGCCGGGCTCGAGATCTCCGCCGGCAAGATGTCGTCCTGGTGGGCCGGGACCCCGCCGACGATGCGCCTCGAAGAACTCGACGTGCTGTGCGCCGTGCTCGACTGCACCCCGAACGACCTGATGACACCCGAACCGGACAAGGTCGCCGCGCGCCGTCCCCGCAACACCGACGCCGCCAACGGCAACGGCGGAAACGGGAATGGCGATCCGAACGGCAACGGCGGCACGACACCGTCGGTCACGCCGCGGCTCGGCAAGCCCCGCTCGACCCCGCCGATGTAGCCCGCGCCCGCATCGACCACGGAGACGACGAGCACCGCATGCCCGCGCCCGGACCCAACGCGGCGTTGCGGCTGCCGCCCAAATGCAACGCCTGTCAGAGCAACCGCGTCGCGTGGACCAGCCCCAGGGTCGACTTCTGCTACCAGTGCCTGCCCGGCGGCCCGTTCCCGCCGCCGCCCTGCGGCCATTGCAGGGCAAGCACCGACTACTTCAGTCAGGGACTGTGCAGCCGGTGCCATCCCCGCAGCCCCGAGCACATCGGGTCCTGCAAGGGCTGCCTGGCCTGGGGCGTCTACCCCCGCCATAACTGGACCTGCTGGTCGTGCCGCTGGTGGCAGAGCCACTACCCCAAGGGCACCTGCGCCTACTGCGGCCGTGCCAGCCACGTCAGCGACCGAGGAGCCTGTCGTCTGTGCCTCGAGAACGCCAGACTCGAGCAGGGGCCCGCCCGTGCCCCCGATCTGGTCGGCGCGAACAACGACAGCCAGCAGCTGTTCTTCGCCAACATGGTCTTCAAGCGGCGCGTGACACCGCTGCCCGACTACGTCCGCTGGGACGGCCGGTGGTCGCAGAAGAACAAGAATCAGCTGCCCTACAAGCCAGACACCCGGTTCGACGAGCACGCGCTTGAACAGCTGGTCCTGTTCAACATGGACCCCGATCCCGAAGTGCTGCGCCAACGCCTCTTGGTCGAGGACAGCGAACTGACCCGGTACTGCGCGGCCATCGTCGCCGACCACGCCCGCCGCTATGGCTGGAGCGTCAGGCAGCGCAATGCCGTGATCCAGTCCCTGCGCCTGCTGCAGATCCTGCGGTCTACGCCCACTGCGAAGGTCCGCGCCAGTGACGTCGTGGCGTTGCGTCGATACGACGGCACCATCACATCCACCCTCGACGTCCTCGCGGAAGCCGGACTCCTGATCGAGGACGTCCCAACCCGGGTCGAGCGGTACTTCAACGCCAAGTTCATCGCAATTGGAGCCCTTCCGGACATCATGCGCGAGCACCTCAAGCTGTGGCTTCAGATCATGCTCGGCGGATCCCGGCAAGCACCCCGCCAGCTGCCTCGCGAACCCGAGACCGTCGAGATCCACATCCAAGGGCTCGCGCCCGTAGTGCAGACCTGGGTCGAAGCCGGGCGTCAGTCGTTCGCCGAGATCAGCAAGGACGACGTCCTGGCCGCCCTCGCCTGCCTGCCCGTCGGCACCAGCCAACGCCACTTCGCGGAGATCGGCCTGAAGTCGCTGTTCAAGGTCCTCAAGGGCCGCCGACTCGTCTTCGCAAACCCGATGCGCGGCATCGACCTGACCCGCGTGCCGACGAACCTCCCGCTGCCGCTGGACCCCGCACTGATCCGAGCCGAGCTGGACTCGCCGAACCCGGCTGTCGCGCTCGCCGTGGCGCTGGTGGCCTTCCACGGCCTGACCGGCAAACAGGTCCGCGAGCTGCAACTCACCGACATCGTCGACGGCCGGCTCCACCTCGACGGCCGCGACATCCCGCTCGCCGCACCCGTCAGGACCCGGCTCGCAGCCTGGCTCGACCACCGCAACCGCACCTGGCCGGACACCGCGAACCCACACCTGCTCATCAACCGACGAACCGCGCCGCGCCTCGTCGTCGCCGGCCCGTCCTTCCCCTGGAAGGACAGCCGCATCCGCCCGCGGGCTCTGCGCGAAGACCGGATTCTGCACGAGATCCACGCCACCGGTGGCGACGTGCGCCGCATCTACGACCTCTTCGGCCTCAGCGTCGAAGGCGCTACCCGCTACCTGAAGACCATCGAGCACCCCGACCTGACCACCGTAGACCGGGCCGGCACTCGACCATGACCACGCCTGTCGCAACCGGGCGGCGCGAGCTAGCAGTCGTCGCAACATCCTCACGCCACGGATAAGCGACCGTGACGTGGCCGATTCAAACACGCGGGACCGGTCGGACTCGAACATGGGCCGAAGCGTGGCCCCTCAGCGTCCCCCTATCCGTCCCCCCACGTCTTTCAACCGCGGGGGGACGCAGCAACCCGGGCGACGTTTGCGCAGGTCAAACAGCGTCCCCCCGAAACCCAAGACGAGTTTCTTGACAGCCGGTCGCTCGAGCGGTGAGGAGAAGTCCCGCAAGCGGATCCCCATCCGGTTAGCGAGACAGAGACGACCTAGCGCAGCTTTGAGTTGCTGTGCGAGCCGCTTGAGGTTCCTCAACTGGGACGACCTCGCGCGGCGGCCACCGCCTGGCCGGTGCCGTTGAGGTGATCGGCGGTCACCTTGGCCTCTCGCGCCGGCTCGGGAACACCGGCCGCGGCGAGCTCGGCGGAGGTACCCCCGCGCCGCTCGACGGTCTCGTTAGTCCAGCTCCGCGGCGCCCCGGCGCCGAGCCCGCCTCGGCTGCAGTATTCGGCACTGGCGCTCCGGCTGGCCTCGACCCTCCAGCTTCCCTGCCTGACGGGTGAGGTTCCCACCCGGACCGTGAAAGACTCTTCTTACTTGAGGTGGGGGCTGGTCAGTCCGCCTCAGGTAAGAAGAGGCGGTTTCGTGGGCACAGGACTCGGCGATCCCCGGCGAGATCGGCTACAGTCCACCTCGAAGGGGAGTACTCCTTACCCGCGATGTCGTCATTCCGGCTCTCGCCCGGCGCGCGGAGCCAGAACCCGGCTGGAGAAGACCTTCATCGTGGACAGATCCGATGGAGGTATGAGATGACGACTAGCGCTCCGGCATCGCTGCGCAACTCGTGGCTGGCCGATGACGGCAACGACCTCAGTGCCGGCGAAGCGGTGGGGCTCGTCGGCGTGGCGATGTGGGGAGGTGCCGTGGCGTGCATGGCCATCAGCGACATCATCAAGGCCCGCGGCAAGTCCGACCGCGGCCACGAGCCGGACTGGCAGCGCTGGCAGCGAGAGATCGACGGCGACCGGTTCGCCGGAGCCGCGGCGTTGATCGCTCGCTCCCGCGCCACCGCCGAACAACATTTCGTGAATCGACCGGCGGTGGCACTCGCTGCTGCCGGTATGGAGAACTTCGATAGGCGGGGTATCTGTGGCTGAGATCACCATGACGGTCTGGGTGGTGACGGTCGCCGTCATCGTGGGGCTGCTGGCCCTGGACCTGCTGCTGGGATGGATCAAGCCGCACGCGGTCGGGTTCCGCGAGGCCACCGCGTGGTCGGTGTTCTACGTCGTGATAGCGCTGGCGTTCGGCCTGTGGTTCATGTCGACCTACGGCACCCAGCTGGGGTCGGAGTACTTCGCTGGCTACCTGGTCGAGAAGAGCCTCTCGGTCGACAACCTGTTCGTGTTCGTCCTCATCATGACGACGTTCGCGGTGCCCGAGCGGCACCAGCACAAGGTGCTCACGTTCGGCATCATCCTGGCGCTGATCATGCGGGCCATCTTCATCGCGCTCGGCGCGGCGCTGATCTCGCTGTTCTCGTTCATGTTCCTGCTGTTCGGTCTGCTGCTGATCTTCACCGCGGTCCAGCTCTACCGACACCGTGACGAGGACCCCGATGTCGAGGACAACGTGGTGGTCAAGGCCGCCCGCCGGTTCCTGCCGGTCACCGACGACTTCATCGATGGCAAGATCATCACTCGCGTCGACGGCCGACGGATGGTGACGCCAATGTTCGTGGTGCTGCTGGCCATCGGCAGCGTCGACCTGCTCTTCGCCCTCGACTCCATCCCGGCGGTCTTTGGCGTGACGCAAGAGCCCTACATCGTGTTCACGGCGAACGCGTTCGCCCTGCTCGGCCTGCGCGCGCTGTTCTTCCTGGTGCGTGGTCTGCTCGACCGCCTGGTCTACCTGTCCGCCGGTCTGGCGCTGATCCTGGCGTTCATCGGCCTGAAGCTGATCCTGCACTGGGCGCACGTGGACATCTCCACGGACGTCCCCGAGATCTCGACGTCGCTGAGCCTGATCTTCATCGGCGTCGTGCTGACGGTCGTGACCGTGGCCAGCCTCGCGAAGACCCGCAAGGACCCCGACGCCGTGGCCCACGCCGGATCGCTGCGCGGCCACAAGGACTCAGAGCACTCCGGCCGCTGACCAAGCGCGCACGACACGACAGGACCCTCACGGCACCGCCGTGAGGGTCCTGTGGCGTCTGTGCTCAGAAGCCGCCGAAGAGGGTCCCGAGTACGATCACCACGATGAGCGCGAAGGTCGGGATGAGCACGGCGACCACGAAGATGTCGTTCCCGCTGGCTCACGTGTCTCGACACTAAGAGAACCGAAGCCCAATGCCACCATCCGAGAGTCCGATGCCACGCACCCATCTTGCCATCCCCCCGGCCGGCTCTAGAGGCGCATGTTGAGGGTGGCGCGACGCTCCTATGCTTCGTCAAGCCGCGGCGGCTCCGCTTTCCAGTAAACGGTAGAGTCGCGGGCGACGTAGCGAGCACGACAGCGTTTGATCTCGGCTGCCTTACCTTCGGCGGTGCGGCGGGCGAGGTAGTCGCGGGTGGCTGGCTGATACTGGATTCGGCTCTGGACCACGGTGTGCAGTGCGTTGTTGACGCCTGGCGGTCGCCGTAGCGGTTGAGCCGAAACCGGGTGGTGACTTGGCCGCTATTCGCCGGGATCGGTGCCACGCCGGCAAGCATCGCGAACGCCGCCTCGGAGCGGATCCGACCGGGGTGGGACCAGGCGCACAACACCGTCGCGGCCACGATCGGTCCGACGCCGAACTCCTCGAGCAGATCAGGACGCCAGCTGCGGATGATGGCCACGATCGCCTTCTGCAACTCGCGCGCCTCTTTCAACATCGCGTGCGCGCGACGAGCCAAGGTCCGCAGCGCCACCACCGTGCTGGTCGTCTCGGTATCCCAGGAGGCGTGCACGCGCAGGTTCGCGGCGGTGTTGAGTATCGCGGCAAGCTTCTGGCCGCGGAACCTGACTCGGATGGGTTCGGGTGCTGCGATGACCAGGCTGAAGACCTGCTGCTGGGCCTCGGTGGAGGCATTGATCGCGAAGCGGCGAGCAGCCAACAGCACCGACAGTGCTTGGCGTTCGCCCGGTGCGGGGAGTTCCCAACCGCGGTGAGCCATCCGGCTGTGGTCACGCTCCGCGTGACGATCGCGCACCGGGTCGCTCCGCGAGCCCATCGCTCATCGGGACAGTTCCAGTGGAACGGCGGTGGGCGCCGGTCAGTGGCGCCAGCGCCTGAAGAGGAACTAGGAGCCCGCGGACGAGAGTGACCGCGATGCCGTCCGAGCAACTGTTGCGGCTCTGGGTCCTGGACGAGTTCCTCCAGGAAGCGCACCACCAGCACAAGCACCAAAGTTCCGGCGACCTTGGCTTCTAGTTCGTCGAAGGTGTGGGTTGCCAGACTCTCCGGCAAAACCAGGTCGCCGACACAGAGCTCCCACAATCCCAAGCCCACTTGGAGCAGCACAACACCGGCGAGGACCGTGTCGATGCTCTCGAAGAGGTAGACCAAGGGGTCCTCCCGTGGGCCAGTGCGAAGGTCACGGCTGCCATGAACTGGACGGCCTTCCGCCTGCTCAAGCGAAAATGGCCAGATACTGCGTCGATTCCAGGACGCGCCGCAGGGCTGGAGGTTGGTCATGCCTGGCGGCTGATCAGTGGGTGCGGATGTCTCGTGGGCCCTGGCGTTCCGTCTGCGGCGGGTGGGCTGTCCCCGGCGATCAGCAATGCGTGGGCCTTGCGTGAGCTTAACGCGTTCCGGGGGCGTGACGAACCTGCATGATCGCGCCCACGACGATGCCGGCGCCACCGCCCACCATGGTGACGGTGACGGAGGTGGGGTACTCGCGAAGCGCGCCAAGGAGTAGCAGTGTTCCACCTGCTAGCGCCGTGACTGCTACTGCCGACGAGGCGTCGGTCGCGCGCAACCACATGGTGCCGATGATGGCGATGGTCGTTGCGGCGGAGACCCAATACCCAGCGGCGTTACCCACCGGATCGTTGGGGAACAGCCCCCACGAGGACCACAGCGCTCCCACTGCGCTCAGCAGGGTCAACAGCCATCCGATGTCTCGAGATGGTTCCAGTGGTGAGAAGTCCTCGCGTGCCGTGGACTGCCGTCGGGGGTCGGTGGGGTGACTGCCATCAGCTCCCGATCGGCTGACGCTCACGTGGCCTCCTGTTCGTGTGGCATGTCGGATGTAGGCGCACGTGTGTCGCACCTCGTGCGCTGCGTTCGTGACGGGCGAACACCCTTGCGGCCTCCATTCACCTGGACCTCAGGAGGGCGATTCCCCCGAACTCATGCAGCTGTGCGTCGTCGACGAAGGCGATGAGGTTGCCGGCTTGAATTGCGTGCTCGAGGAGGTCGTCAATCAGGTCGTGGGACACAGGCCCCCCACCTTCTCCGGGCGGTCGAGGGTGGACGTAGCCCTGCTCGACGACAAGGGTGCCCGGGGTCCGGCTTGCCACGGCCGTCCAGCACTGGTCCAGCCCGGCCACTACCTGTTCGGGATCGTTGACGGCAGCCTCGCGCAGAGTCTCCAGAGTCTGCTGACCCCGTCGGTGCAGGTAGTCCTCCAGACACAACGCTGTCGCTGTGAACAGCTGGTCAGGTTTGTTGGCCGTGGGGCCGACGACGGCCCCCGCGAGCCGATGCAGCCACCGCGCACTTCTCCTCAGCTCGTTCACGAGCACCGCGTCGCCGGCCAGGACGAGCGGAGCCGGGCGCTCTGCTCGCAGGCCTGCCATCCAGGGGTCGATCCGGGCGAGCAGGTCGCTGCGGTCGTCGGCCTCGCTCTCCGCGCCGAGCCCGAGCCCCGACCCCGGGTAGGGCCTTTCGAGATTCGGCGAGGCCACCAGCCGCGCACTGCCTACGGGGAGACACTCAATCGTGTCGAGCAGCGTGACGCGTGCGGCAACCCAGTACACGCGAGCTCCGAATTCGTCGACGCGTAGGACCAGGTGCGGTGGGGTCCGGTGCAGCGCCCGGAGCAGGTCACGGGTGGCGAAGGTGGACTCGACCACGACCTTCTGGTGGACCGCCACCGGAAGCGTCCAGGCTCGCGACACGCTGTGGCTGACGAAGAGCGCGAGAGCGTTCTGCGTGCTCGAGTCCTGGGCCATGCGGGCCTGTCGTCGCAGTTCGTACATCAACCCCTCGCGGTCGCCCAACGGTTGGTCGTCGAGGCGTCGCTCGGCGTCGAGGAGCAGGCCTTCGAGGCGTTCGCGGTCCGCGATCGCCATCCGTGCAGCCGGGGTCGTCGGCATCAGCACGGAGATGCAGGGGTAACCACCGGCCGCGGTCAGATGCGCGGCAGCCTCCGGTGTGAGGTCCCGGGGAATGGCTCGGCCGCCCCCGCCGACGTGGTCGGCAACCGTGGTGAGGGGCGAATCCTCCATATCGGGAGCGTGGACTGAGGCGCCGCGCCGGTCACTATGGATCATGATCCTTCTCCTTCCGGACCTTGCACTGCGGCGGTACGCCGCTCGCTGACCGTCATGGCGTCCGCCGGGCGAACCGGCGTGCCCTTCGAACGCGGCCCGCGGTGGGGTGGGTCCTGACGATGTCGATCCGCACGAGCGGGGTTCCCGGCCACAGCTGGGCAATCTCCCCTTCGCGGTCGGCGACGTCGAGTGTCATGCGTCGTTCCCACAGGAGGTGGAGGTCTGGGTCGCGCGAGACCGGGGAGTGGGGCACCGTCAGCACCAGGTGGGCTTCATCGCCGACGGACACCCAGCGGTGGAGCTCATCGACGACGTCCCACGACAGTGGCATTCCTGCGTCGGCGCGCACGTGGGGCCTGCCCTCGCAGCGTCGATTCGCCCCGATGGGCCGTCGTTTCAGCGGGGTGGGGCTCGGCCGGAGCCAGGAGTGTGTCGAGCGCACATTCGTTCGAGCGCGGGTGTCCAGGTCCTCCGATGCCGCGCCGCCATGCCCAAGCCCTCCAGGCCCCCCCTCAACGCGCTCGGCTCGTGTTCGAACCTCACCGTCACGCGACTCGCGTCGGGTCCCGCAACCCCCGCGAGGTCTTCGAGACGGTCGCGAAGGTTGCTGTCCGCCGTGGCAGTGCTGCGCCGTCGCACGAACGAGAGCAGTCCGCGGTGCGGGATCGTCAGGGTCACGTGCACGCAGCACCCTGCCTGGAGATGACGTACGACCTCGTCGAGCATCCGTGCGCGACCAGGCACCCGAGACAGGGAGTCGCACGTGGGGGTGGAACGGGTCGCCGCTCGCGGGCATCGCAGCACCAGACAGCCTGAGGAGCATCATGGACGCCTCCCCGCCGCGTCGACGTACGGGCCGTCGGAACCACCCTCGGGCACGGACCCGTGGGACGAGTGTCGCCGGTTGCGCCGTGCCGCTGCGCTCGCCTGCCCGCGCCTGACACCGCACCAGCCGAGCTGACGAGCCGCCCAGAGGCCGAGCCAGAGAGCCAGTCCGAGGAGGATGAGTAGGTCGTCCATGCTGATCACCACCGTTGTCGTCGGTCCGGGCCTCGTTGCCCGGATGGTGATCAGGAGTGGTCTCTCCCGTCCCGGTTATGGAACCCGGTCGCCGAGCTGATCAGTCGGGGTCCGCGAGCGTGGCTACGTCAGTTCCCGCGCTGGCCCACTCGCTCGTCGACCACCAACTCGCCCCTCACGGGCTGCACGACCTTCAGGGTGGAGATTCGAGCTCGTCCTGGGTGCTTGGTGTCCGAGGGGCTCTCGAGAGCCAGGCCGCCTCGGCGATGGCGATGCCGGCAATAGGCACGGTGAGCAGCTGTAGCACGATCGCGAGGCTGAGAGTGATCACCGAGGCCGGACTCGGGTCGAGGATCAGGACACCGAGCAACACACTGACCACGCCAAGTCCGGCGGCCTTCGCGGCCGCGTTGATTCGGGCGTATACGTCGGGCAGCCACAGCAGTCCTACCGCGGCGCTCGCGAACAGCGCGACGCCCACGAGCACCAGCACTCCAGCGGCCAGCTCCTGGGCACTCACGGCGAACGCCGATCGACCAGCCGCGCAAGCGCGACGGTGGTGAGAAATCCGGCCAGGGTTGCCACCATGACGAGGCTGTAGAGGGTCGGCTCGTCGAGTCGCGCCGCCAGGAGCGCCACGGCGGCGATGAGAACCGCGAAGCCAACGTCGGCCGCCAGTGCCCGGTCGGCGTCGGTGGGGCCGCGCACCATCCGCACTATGGCCGCGACGAGCGTGCCTGCGAGCACCAACAGCGCAAGGTCCAGCACCGAGCCCAGAGACGGCTCCACGCCACTCACCCTTCTTCCATTCCGTTGGGGGCCGTGCCGCCCCGCTCCAGCCGGCGGACGGCGTCAAGCAGCTCCGCCTCGAGCCGCGCCAGGTCTGCGCGAAATGCCGTCGTGTCGGAGGCGTGCATGCCGTGCACGATCAGCCGCGTGCGGTCAGGACTGAGGGAGACGGCCATAGTGCCGGGAGTCAGGGTGATCAAGCCCATGTAGGCGGCCACCTCTGCGTCGGTCCGGCACCGCAGCCGCACCTCGACCAGGGCCGGCGCGAGCCGCGGCCGGCCCGTCAGGATGGTCGCTGCGACCTGCACGTTGGCCTTCAGGTAGCGCCACCCGTAGACCACCACGAACAGAGCCAGGCGGACAGGACGAGGAGCACGGGCCCCGGTCATGGCGAGGTCACCGCCTCGACATACGTTCCGACGTCGACCAGACCATCGGCCGCCCGCTCGCAGACAACGAGCAGCGGCTCCGCAGCGAGGCCGAGCGACACCGCCACCCCGGCCAGGACGACCGCGGGGGCCAGCAGCAGCGGCCGCGACGCGATCGCATCGGCCGGGGGCAGGATCGGACCAGAGCGCGACGGGACCACCATGATCGTTGCTTCGGTCGACGGTCCAGCACCCGGTCTCGTCACGGGCTGGGACTCGGGCTGGGGCTCGGGCTGGGTGAAGATGGCGTTCCACAACTTCAGCATCGAGACCAAGGTGAGCAGGCTGACGACCGCCACCGCTGCCACTGCGGCGTACTGGTGCTCGGCGACGGCTGCCTGCACGAGTTTCAGCTTGGCGACGAAGCCGGAGAGCGGCGGGACACCGACCAGTGCCAGTGCGGAGATCCCGAATGCCCCCGCGAGCACGGGTTCCGTGCGGCCGATTCCGCCCAAGAGACGCAGCTCGTCGGTGCCGTGGCGGACCTCGATGGCGCCGGCGCACATCAGTAGCGCTGCCTTGACCAGGACGTACTGGACGAGGAAGAAGATGCCGGCCGCCAACCCGGCGGTGGTGAACAACCCCAGGCCGAGCAGCATGTAGCCGATCTGGCTGACCATGTGAAAGGTCAACACAGATCGAACGGAGCGCTCCCCCAGTGCAGCGAGGACGCCGACCACCATGGTGAGCAGCCCGAGGACGAGGAAGATCCACAACCAGCGTCGGTCGCCGTCGAACACGACGGCATAGATCCGGAACAGCGCATAGACACCAACCTTGGTGAGAAGACCGGAGAAGAGTACGACCACGGCGGGGCCGGCTACGGCGTAGCTGCTCGGGAGCCAGCTGTGCAGGGGCACGATCGCGGCCTTGATCCCCAGGGCCAACAGCACCACTGCGGTCGCGAGCGCAGCCGCCGGGTTGCGGGCAGCACCTGCCAGCTCGCCGAGGTCGACGGTGCCTGTGACGCCGTAGAGCAGGCCGACGCCAGCCAGGAACAGGGTGGAGGCGAGCAGGTTGACGCTGACGTAGCGTTGTCCGGCCGCCAGCCGACGCCGCCCTCCGGATCGGATCAGGAGCACGTAGCTCGGAACCAGCATCACCTCGACGAACACGAACAACGAGAACAGGTCGCCGGTGAGCATCGCGCCGTACACACCGGTGGAGAGCACCAGGGCCAACGCGACGAAGTGGCCGTCGTCCTCGCCTGTCACAGTCGCGAAAACGAGGCTCAGCAGCACCAGCAGCGACGTGACCGCCATCATGAGGGCGCCGAGGACATCGGCGACGAGCACGATCGCGATGCCGGACGGCCAGCCCCCGAGCCGCAGGGTCGCTATGTCCCCGTCGAGGGCGGAGGTCAGCAACACCATGGACGCCACCAGCACAACGACCGTGACGCCCCACCCGACCGCTCGAGCGATCCTTGGCGGGGCACCCGCCGAGCCCGCGCCGCGTCGGGACAGGAGCAAGACCATTCCGACGCCTGCCAAGGGAGCGAAGACCGGCAGCGCCAGCAGCATCGGGCTCATCGGCCCGCCCTCGGTTCGTCCGTCTCGTCCATGTCATCTGCTGCGCTCACGTCCGGGTCTTCGACGGACTCCGCGCGCAGGATCGCCAGCAGATAGACGCTGACCCCGAACGTGATCACCACGGCGGTCAGGACGAAGGCCTGGGGCAGCGGGTCCGCCAAGGCGGCGGGGTCCCCGGCACCATCGCCGACGAAGGGCGCCCGGCGGCGATCGAGACCACCCGACGCCAGCAACAGCACGTTGACGCCATGGCCCAGGAGCACGAATCCGAGGATCACGCGCAGGAGCCCGGGCTGTGCGAGGAACCACACCCCGCCGGCCACCAGCAGGCCGACGATGATCGCCGCGGTCACGGGTGCACCCTTGACGACTCGGGCCGGTGGGTGCGCGCCGCGAAGCGGTCGAGGGCGGCCGTCAGCATACCGAGGACCATGAGCATGACACCGATGTCGAACAGCAGTGCCGAGCCGACACCGACCGCGTCCAGTCCGGGCAGCTTGAACGGCGCCAGCACAGCCTCGCCCTTGGCGCTCGCCAGCAGTCCGGTGCCGAGGGAGACCAAGATCCCACTCCCGACTAGCAGCTCAGGTCGCGACCACCTCGGTAGCCGTCCGTGTGCGATCTGGTGGGTCGCGGCCGCGGCGCCTGCGACGAGGGCGGCGATGAATCCTCCGCCGGGGGCGTCGTGGCCGACGTAGAGCAGGTAGGCAGCCACCAGCGCCGCGCCCGGCACGACCAGCCGTGCGCTCACTTGGAGGAACACCGATGCGGCGGCGCTGAGATGGTCGGCGTCGGCGGGTGGCTCCGGGGTGTGATCATCTGCGGCGGTGGAGCCGAGCAGAGCGAGCAGCCCGAGCGCGACCGCGCCGAGAACGACTGCCTCGCCAAGGGTGTCCATCGCCCGGAAGTCCACCAGGATGGTGTTGACCACGTTGGTGCCTCCGGTCGCCGCCTCGGCGTTGTCGAGAAAGAACGACGAGGCGGTTGACGGACCTCGCCGCCCGGTCAGGGCGTACGTCGCCGATGCGGCGGCGAGCCCGCAGGCGAGCGCGAGCAGCACCGACCACGGCAGTCGCGGCCCGTCCCCGGTGGGCAATCGCGCCGGCAGCCGACGCAGCACCCAGACCACGACGACGGCGGTCAACACCTCGACCAGCACGAGGGTCAGCGCGACGTCCGGCGCGCCAGCGGTCACGAACAGGGCCGCCATCAGCAAGCCGACGAACCCGAGCGCAGCAACGGCCGCGAGGGTGTCACGGGCGACCACTGCGGCCGCGACGCCGAGAGCGAACAAGCCGACCACCACCCAGTCACCCACCGTGTCGGCGGGTCGCACCGGCGGGAGGTTGCGCAGCGTCACGAATCCGACTGCCGCGAGAAAAACGACGCCACCAAGGGGCCGGACAAGGTGGCTCATCGTCCCGCCCGCGCGGTCCGGCTGCCCGACCCGGTATCCGAACGCAATCAGTCCGGCGTGGGCCCGGTCGAACGCTGCCCCGGCGTCGGGAACCACGACCCGGTCGAGCAGTCGGTCCACCTGGTGTCGACGCAGGAAGAGCATCAGCCCAGAGCTGAATGCGATGACGGACATGACGATCTCAGGACTGAGTCCGTGCCAGAACTGGAACGCCCCCAATGGCTCGCCAGGCACGACATCGGCGCCGGCTCGTGCCACGAGCGGGTTCAACAAGTCGATGCCGGCGCCCAGGACCAACCCGGCCAACGCCGCGATCGCCGCTGGGGCCAGGAACGCCGGCGACGGCTCGTAGAGGCCGGGTTGGTGAGTGCTGCCGCCGAAAGCGCCGTAGACGATGCGCAGCCCGTAGGCCGTGGTCAGCGCCGATGCGGCGACTGCGATCGAGCCGGCGACCAGCCCCGCCGCTGGGGCGAAGTCGGCCTGGAAGATTCCTTGGAAGAGGTATTCCTTGCTCACGAAGCCGAGCATCGGCACGATGCCGGCCATCGAGAGTCCGGCCAGCGCTGTCATCGTCGCGGTCACCGGCATCACCCGCCACAGCCCGGACAGCTCCCGGATGTCGCGACTACCTGCCTCCTTGTCGATGATTCCGACGAGCATGAACAACGTCGCCTTGAACAGCGCGTGGGCGATGGTGTGGAGCATGGCGGCGGCAAGAGCGATCGGGGTGCCGACGCCGATGGCGGCAACCAGCAGCCCGAGCTGGCTGACGGTCGAGTGGGCG
The DNA here is from genome assembly GCF_013408335.1 of Nocardioides panzhihuensis. Classification (NCBI taxonomy): domain Bacteria; kingdom Bacillati; phylum Actinomycetota; class Actinomycetes; order Propionibacteriales; family Nocardioidaceae; genus Nocardioides; species Nocardioides panzhihuensis. Next base: position 19,088 of record NZ_JACBZR010000002.1, read on the forward strand.
AGGATGGCCTTCAGATCGTGCTGGCGCAGGGCCATGAAGGCGCCCCACAACGCCGAGGTCAATCCGATCGAGACCAGGAGCGCCGACCATGCGGGCACGCCCGAGAAGATGGGCGAGACCAGCATCAGCAGGTACACACCGGCCTTGACCATCGTCGCCGCATGCAGGAAGGCGCTGACCGGGGTCATCGCCACCATCGCACCGGGTAGCCAGAAATGCAGCGGCACCTGGGCCGACTTGGTAAACGCGGCGAACGCGATCAGGGCGCCGATCGGCAATGCCAGCGGTGACGCGAGGATCACCTCGCGGTCGGCCAGGATGTCGCTGATTGCCGTGCTCCCGGTGACCACGGTGAGGAGCACCACGGCTACCAGCAGGGCCAGACCGCCGGCTGCGGTGATCAGCAGAGCCCGCCGGGCCGGCCGGGTGGCCCGGCCCCCGGCCAGCCCGAGCAGCAGGAAGGAACAGTAGGTGGTGGCCTCCCAGAACACGAAGAGGAGCACAACATCGGCGGCAAGCACCAGCCCCAGCATGGCGGCCGCGAACAGCGTGAGCAGTCCGTAGATGGCCCCATGGGGATCGTGCGAGCTCAAGTAGCGAGGGCAGTAGGCCATGATCAAGGCGCCTACGCCGAGCACCATCAACGCGAACAGCGACGAGAGTCCGTTGAGCCGCAGGGCGAACGAGACCCCCAACGACGGCAACCAGTCCATGGAGGTCTCGACCGTGCCCCCGTCAAGGATCTGCGGCACGTGGAACGCGATCAGGATCGCGACCCCCGCGAAACCAGCGGCGAACACGTAGCCGAGCTCCCGGCCCAAGCCCAAGCGGGCAAGGAGCGGAGCCAGGACGGCCAAGACCGTCAAGGCGCTCAGGGCGAGCAGCACGTCGGCCTCCTCCGGTCGTGACGCTCGTCGGACATCCGGAGCCTCAGGACGGCGCCAGCGGCTCGCGAGCCGCGCGACGCCGACCAATCTCGTAGGCCCCGAGGACGACCAAGGTGATCGCGACCAACGGCAAGGTGAACCAGATCATCATGGCCGTGAAGCCCCCGAGCGCGTCGTGCTCGGTGGCTGCCAGCACCACGTAAGCGGTGAACGCGGCGTACAACCCGACGAACAGCGCGCCCTCCCAACGGGCGATGGCCATCCCGGTGAAAGCCACGGGCAGCAGCGCGACCGCTGCGGCGATCATGAGCGGGATGTCGAGGGCCACGGCCGCGTCTGCGACCGGTACCCCGTCATCGGCCACCAAGGCGGCGACGCCCAGCACAGCAGCGATGTTGAAGATGTTGCTGCCGACGATGTTGCCGACCGCCAGGTCGCGCTCACCGCGTCGAACAGCAATGAGGGACGTCGCCAGCTCAGGGAGCGAGGTACCTACCGCAACCACCGTGAGCCCGACCACCAGGCCACTCACCCCAAACCCCTCAGCGATGCCGACCGCACCCTCGACCAGCAGCTGCGCTCCGACGACCAACAGCGCCACCCCGCCGAGCACCGCCAGGAGGAGCAGCCACACCGGTCGTTCCTTCTCGCCCACTGTTGACTCGCGGACATACGGCGCACTGCGTCGCCCCACAACGACCGACACCGCGGTGTAGACGACTATCACCGTGACCAGAAAGAACCCGTCAGCAAGGCTCAGGCGGCCGTCCAGCGACAGCAGCAACAAGCACATTGACACCCCGACCATCACCGGCACGTCCAGACGAATCAACTGTGCGCGCACCGTCAACGGTAGGAGCAGCGCGGAGGCACCCAGGATCAGTAGGACGTTCACGATGTTGCTGCCCACAACGTTGCCGACCGCCAAGTCGGGTTGCCCTTCCAAGACCGCGCCGACAGTGACGGCCATCTCTGGCGACGACGTGGAGAAGGCCACCACCGTCAACCCGATGACCAGCGAGGAGAGGCCGACACGAGCCGCGAGATCCGATGCCCCCCTCACCAGAAGCTCACCGCCACCGACCAAGATGACCAGCCCGATCGCCACAAGAGCGACGTCGACTGCGCTCACAGGCTGAGAGCAAGACTCTGAGCGCGCCCGGCCGCTGATAGGCAATGGCGGTCCGCGATCAGCGGCGCGGCAAGCTCTGTCCGGGTGCCGATGAGTACTGCCATCCTCGCAGGCAACTGGCGCTGCCTGACTGGCCGGATCGAAAAGGACATCGACACTGCTCCTGACGGTCTCGGAAGGTCCTCCCGACGTCGATCGGTCGAGGCGGAACACTGGGGCGGAGATGCAGGCCGGAATGATGATGGCCCAGCGTTGAACTCACTTCCAATGCGTAGCAAATCACGCGAATCCTACCGCGCATGTCAAATGGACGTGAGCCAAGTTGCAATCCACGCCACCGCGTCGCCCGGGTCAATCGACCACTCGTAGCCCAGCCATCCTCGCCTCGAGGTACGTCGACCAACGCGGCGCTGCCGGCGTCGCATACCCACGCATGGAATGACCGCAGCGGGAACCCGCAACGGTCAACCAGCAGGCCAGCATGCTCATCACTTCGCAACCGTCCCGGATGGCCCGTCCGGAGAGCTTCCCGGTGACCGCTCCGTATCCGGTACGTACGCTTCCACCACCTCGTCGAACCCGAGTGTTCGCGCCGCGTCGACGAGGTTGCGCATGCTCAGGTTCGTCGCAGAACCGTCAATGTTCGCGGGAACTTCTAAAGGGCTGCGGAGATGCCGCCGTTGGTGCAGTCGATGCGGGCCAGCGGGCCGCTGGCCGGGTGCAGGAGTCCGAGGTTGAGGCCTCGGATCTCGTCGAAGGCTCCTGCGAGCGGGGTGCGGTTGCGGGTGGTGGCGATCGTGCTCATCGGTTGGTCTCCTTGGTGGTGTTGGTGTTCTCGTTGTTGGACGCGTCGGCGGAGTCGTCGACGTCGTCGGGGTCGGCGCGGAGGTAGGCGGCGAAGTCGCCTTGGGCCTCGGCGAGGGTCTCGGCGTGGGTCGACCAGCTGGGTCCGGTGTTGCTGGCGACCTCGAGCTGATAGCCGGGCGCGTGCACGGTGGTGCTGTTGCCCGGCGTGATGCAGGCGTTGAAGTGGGTGCCGTCGCGGCGGGCCTCGGCCAGGTAGACGGGACCGGTTTCGAGGTATCGGTCGGCGCTGGCGACGTGGATCCACTGCGGCTCGGCGGCCTCGGTGGTGATGGTGCTCATCGGGTCCTCCAGGGGATGGGCGGGGAGGGCCTTGCGGCCCTCCCCCTGGTGGTGGGTCAGCTGGCGGCGCAGAGGTCCCAGGCGCGTTCCTTGAGCCGGGTCGGCTCCTCGCTGGTGAGCAGTCGCGCGGCCCGGGCGGTGGCCTTCTCGTGCTTGGCGCGCACGGGGGCGTAGTGGTCGACGTACTCGGCGATCGCCTGGTAGCCGGCCCAGGCGGTGCCTCGGATGTTGGCCTGGGTGTCGGCGTCGCTCCACAGGCGCTGGAGCTCGCGTGTGCGCTCGTAGGCGGCGGTGCGGCTGCGGCGCGACCCGAGGGGGTCGGGGGTGCCGTAGAGCTGCTCGACGATGCCGGCGAAGGCGGCGTCGGTCATGGTCTGCTGGATCATCTTCTCGGCCTCGGTCTCGAAGGCCTCGATGTAGCGGAAGGAGAGGCCGAGGGCGTCGCGGATGCGCGCGACCTGGATGCTCGCGTTGGTGGTGTGCCGGATGGAGACGCTCGCGGTGTGGTTGGCGATCGCGGCGGCCTGGGTGTTGGCGCACACGACCCGGACCGGGGTCACGAGCAGGCGGAAGGCCTGGGTGCCGTCGTGGCCGTTGAGGGCGACGATGTTGGTGCGGATCTCGTCGGAGTCGCCGACGCGCATGGTCTCGGGCAGTCGCAGCGAGACGAAGACCTGGCGGCCGCCGCGCAGCGATCCGGCGGTGTCGAAGATCGCTCCGGAGTCCTCTACCAGCTGGTTGAGGGTCTCGGCGTGCTCCTCGTTCTGGATGACGGCGTAGGAGGTGCCGACGACCCCGAGGGCCTCGGCCTGGCCGGTGAACGGGTTGGTGCGGACGGTGGCGAACCGGTCGGGGACGTCGACGAGGTTCGCGCCGTTCTCGTCCAGGTCGATGCCCTGCAGCGGGGTCTTGCGGACGTTCCATCCGCCGAGGTGACCGATGGTCATTGCCTCTTCGGCGGTGAAGACGTCCTCGAGGGTGGTGCCGAGGCGGTGCCAGGCGTCTTCGCGGGCGAAGACTGCGGCGGCCTGTCGGCCGTGGGTCTCGATCTCGTGAGCCATGAGCGCTCTCTCTTCCTGCGCCGGGACAGGGTGGGTGGCTTCTGGGTTGCCGACCCTTTTTTCGCCCTCCCCGGGCAGTGGAGAGTCAGACGGCCGGTGGAGCCGTGGAGGTCAACCACCGGGACCGGTGGGCCCGGTAAGGAAATAAGGGAGCGCAGCGACCGCCGTCCGGGTGCACCGGCGCCCGAAGGGCGCGGTGGTTGACCGGAGCGGCGCGGCCGTCAGAATCGGAGCCCCGGGGAGGGAGAAAAAGACAAGGGCTGTGCCGGCGTACGCCGGCTCCACCCCGGCCGGAGGCCGGGCCCTGGTGGGTGCCTTGCTCCGACGCCCTTGGCGGTCTGTGCGTCGTACGTTCTCCGATCCGGAGGAACGCACGCATCGGGCCGTCGGCCGCTCTCGCCCCGGCCCGTGACCCAGAAAGTTCAGGTTTCCCCAGAGGAAACAATCTGATCAGGTTCCGTGAGACTCTCGCGTCGAAGGCAGCCGGACTGTCTTTGACGAGGTGATGGCCTCCGGGGTCGGATCCCGAAGGCCATCGGTTACCTCGTCTCATCTGGTGAAGGGAGAGGTGGGTCCATCATGACCCAAGAGGTCACGCGAGCGCCCGGCGATGGCGAGCCGCCGGAGAGCCGGTGGGGAATCCTCAAGGCTGCGGCGGCCGCGATCGCGGCTGGTGCGGCTGCGGTCACTGCGCTGTGTGCGGTGGTCGAGGTGCTACTCGCTCTCGGGGTGATCTAGCCCGGCCGCGATCAGGGCAGCGCGCCCCTTGGGAGGAGAGCCCCCCTCGGCTCTCCTCCCAGTCCGGGCTCAGGCCGCGCTGATCCGTTCGAGGGGGATCTGTGCGAGCACGAGATCCGCGTCGGCCTCGGCGGCGGTGTCGAGGCATTCGCGCGCGACTTCCCAGCAGTCGGTCAGCCAGCTGAGGACTTCGGCCGCCTCCTGTACCTCGAGCCGGATGTCCGGGTTGGATATCAGGCCGGCGGCGACCAGCGACCCGCGGCGCTGGGTGGTGTCGTGGTCGGGTCCGAGGTAGGCCCGGAGTTCGCCGTCGTGGATGGAGACGATGACGAAGACCTGGTCACCGGCCGAGGTGTGGTCGACGGCGAGGCCGTCGAAGGTGATGCCTGGGTGGGCGGGGCAGGCGATTGCGGCCTCGAAGAGGAGCTCCGAGGCCGCCGCCACGTGGAAGTAGCGGCGGCTCATGGGGATCAGATCCTCACGATGAAGACGCCGGGCACGATCTGCTCGACGCCGGCGTAGTCGCCGGTGGCGGTGGGGACGTCCGGGATGCCGTCCCAGGCGATGTTCCACCGGTCGCAGAGGTTGTGGAACCAGTCGAAGAGCTCGACGGGCGACTTCTCGCCGGCGGGATAGTCGGGCTCGGGGTTGATCAGCGCGACGGTGGCCTCGCCGTACCCGCCGTGCTGGACGTGGATCGGCTCGGTGATGCGGCCGGACCAGACGAAGCTCAGCTGGTCCTCGCGGATGTAATAGGTCAGGTGGACCATCCCGTCGACGATCGGGGGTGCGGTCTCGATGGTGTAGTCGGACATCAGCTTGACCCTTCCTGCACTGGGGCGGGTGGCTGGCTCTGGGTGCCTGCCGTTCTGGGCCTTCCCCGTGCACGGTGAGAAAAGGCGGCCGATGGAGCCAGGCCGGTCAACTTCCGGTACCGGCCGGCGCTGAGAAGTTCGCGGAGGAAATCAGCGGAGCGCAGCGCAGCGCCGTAGCGAACTTCTCAGTGGAGGCCGGCGGCCCGTAGGGGCGCGGTGGTTGACCGGGGTGGCGCGGCTGTCAGAGTCGGCGGTGCTGGGGATGGTCCTAATCAGGACGGCAGGTGTCCGGGATCTGCGGCTCGAGGCGGATGGGGCTGGGCCGTGAGGCGAACTGGGTGCCGGGTTACCGTGATCGGCGTGGATGATCTGGTGGCGGATGCGGCCGCCCTCGCCGAGAACTACGTCGCTCCCCTGGGCCGCCGGTGGCGGCATGTCCAGGGCGTCGCTCGTCGCGCGCTCGAGCTGAGCGTCGGCGTCCGCGCCGACGACGCCGCGGCCGTCGTCGCGGCGGCATGGCTGCACGATGTCGGGTACGCGCCCGAGATCGCCACCACGGGCTTTCACCCGCTCGACGGGGCCCGCTGGCTGCGTGACCAGGGGTGGCCGGCCTCCGTTGTGGGCCTGGTTGCGCACCACTCGGGCGCGCGCTTCGAGTCGGTCGAGCGCGGGCTGGTGGCCGAACTGGGCGAGTTCGCGTTCGCTGACAGCGACCTCGACGACCTGCTCGCGGCCGCGGACATGACCACCGGCCCAGGAGGCGAACGGTTCACGTTGGAGGAGCGGCTCGCCGAGATCCGAACCAGGTACGCGCCCGGCAGCGTCGTGCATCGCACGTGGCTGGTGGCCGAGCGGGCTGTTGGTGAGGCCGTACACCGCGCTCACGTACGCGCTGAGGTACGAGCTGAGCGGGTGGCTCAGTCTGCAAACGGGTAGCGCTTGTTGAGGTAGTCCTCGATCTGGCGGCGCATGGTCGCGTGGATGTCGTAGTCGGCGAGTTTGGCGGGCGGAACCCAGTGGACGGCGGAGGCCTCGTCGTTGGCCGTGGGAGCACCCGCGACGGGCCGTCCGAGGAAGGTGACCTCGTACTCCTGGCGGACCTCGCCGTCGCTGAGGTACTCGATGAGGTGGTCGGGGTCGCTGTAGACACCGAGCAGGCCAGTGACCTCGGCGAGGATGCCGGTCTCTTCCTCGCACTCGCGTATGGCGCAGGCGCTGGGCGTCTCGCCGAACTCCTGCTTGCCGCCGGGCAGCGCCCACTGGCCCGTGTCGCGGCGGCGCTGGAGCAGGATGTCGCCGGCCTCGTTGACGACCAGGAGGTTCGAGGCAGGCACCAGCGAGTTGGGTTTGGGCGCGTCGGGGTTGCGCCAATGCTCGATGCGCGTGTTCACGCAGCACCCCATGGCTTGGCCCGGTCCCAGACCTTCTCGAAGCTCTCGGCGTACTTGTCGAACATGGAGTCCTCTCCGGCGTCACGGATGTGGAGCAGTGGGTTGGCGCTGGCCGGGCTGCCCCAGATGTGCGGGTTGATCATGGCATCTGAGTCGTAACGGAAGATGGAGGCGTACAGGGCGCAGCCGTGCAGACGGACCTCGCAGCCTGGTGCGCGGGCGAGGTCGGTGAAGTAGCTCAGGCTGGCTTGGATCTTCGCGCCCAGTGCGGATCCGATGCCCTCTTCCTCGCCGCGCAGCGCCACCGCGGCGCTGTCGGGGTCGCCGAAGCACAACCGGACCTTGGCGCCCGCGGCGGCGCGTCGGCCCAACATGGCAGGCAGTCGCGGGTTGGACTGAGCGAGGAACGTGCCGGAGAAGACCAGCACGTCGATGTGCTCCTCGGCGCGCTCAAGGAGCGTGCGCCATACGGTCTGCGGCACGCTGGCCCGGTCGGGATAGGTAGCGACGATCTCGGAGCGGGACCCAGGGCTTACGTAGGTGTCGTGGTGCTCCGATCCCGGCCACAGGTAGGCCGGGGAGACGCCCAGCGCGCTGGCGGCAGCGCGCTGGTTGCGCGCGTGCGGTCGCCGGCCGGTGCTCATCCAGCGCTGCACCGACTTCTCGTCGACGCCGATCTGCTTGCCGAGCTCGGCAGCGGAGATCCGCTGCTGGGCCAGCGCTCCCCGGAGGCGCTCGTTCATAGAGACCAGCCTACGGGACCTTTGCGGGACGTTTCCCGCGCGACCGGCCGGAGACCGATGCGTAGAGTCGTGGGCATGTCCCTGATCTCCGAGACTCCCCTGCCGGCGGAGACCCGGCTGCAGGAGCTGGTCCACTCCCCCGTGCTGTTGGTGCTGTGGGACGTCGACCACACGCTGGTTGAGAACGCTGGGGTGAGCAAGGAGACCTACGCCGCGGCGTTCGCCGCGCTGAGCGGGATCGAGCCACGGCACGCCGCACGGACCGGCGGCCGGACGGATCGAGCGATCATGCACACGATGTTCGCCGACCACGCGCTGCCGACGCCCCCGTGGCGCGAGGTCGCCGATGCGCTCCAGCAGGCCGGCGCGGAGCGGTACGAGGCGATGCGGCTGCGCGGGTCGGTCCTCCCCGGCGTGCGCCCCGCGATCGATGCGCTCGGAGCAGACCCCGGCGTGGTGCAGTCGGTGCTGACGGGGAACATCCAGCCCAACGCCGAGATGAAGCTGGCGGCCCTGGACCTGGCCGACGGCGTCGACTTAGCGGTGGGCGCGTACGGCGCCGACGCCGATGACCGTGCCCACCTGGTGCCGGTCGCCCAGCGCCGGGCGGCACACCGCTACCGCCGTGAGTTCGGCCGACGCAACACGGTGCTCATCGGTGACACACCCCGCGACGTCGACGCGGGTAGGCGCGGCGGAGCGCACGTGGTCGCGGTGGCGACCGGTGCGCACACGGTTGAGGAGCTAACCCGGGCCGGCGCTACGGTCGTCATGCAGGACCTGAGCGACACCATCGAGCTACGTCGGCATCTGGCACGATTTGCCGCCGCCTGACCGCGCCACGCAGGCGGCAGCTGCCCGAGAGCGTTTCTCGGAAATGTGAGGACGTTTGGGACGTTTCAGACGTCCCTAAATGGTCAGGAGAGGGTGTGGGAGTGTCCCCCTGACCTGCGGTCGAGTACACCCATGCCCTCGACTCCCGGCAGTTACTCGCGTGTCGCTGCTCGTCTGAGCAGCGGCCCGTCGCTGGACGCCCCATGAGCGGCGGGCCGGGCCGCCCCCGCCACACGGGGCACCAGGGAGCCGCGGTCCCGCCGCGCGACGAGATCCTCGACGTGGCCGCACGGCTGTTCGCCTCGAAGGGCGTCGCGAACACGTCGACGCGCGAGATCGCCGAGACGATCGGCATCCGGCAGGCCTCTCTCTATTATCACTTCGCCGGCAAGGACGCGATCGTCGAGGAGCTCCTCGAGCGATCACTGCGACCGACCCTCGACAAGATCGAGAAGGTCGAGCTGCTCGGCGCTCCTCACGGCACGGCCTCGCCGGCCGCGCTGCTGTACCTCCTGCTGCTCCTGGACGTGCGCACCCTGGCCCGGGCACCGCACAACGCCGGCGTCCTCGCGCGCCTGCCCGAAGTGCAGAAGATGCCCTACTTCGGGCGCTACCAGGCGTGCCGCAGTGAGCTGGGCGAGGCGTACGGGCGCCTTGGGTCGCAGGCACGGGCTGAGGAGGCCTTGGTGGAGTTCGCTCCTCCGCCGACGGCCAAGCCCGGCACGCTGAACCTCGGCTCGATGCTGCTGCAGCTGGCCGAGGTCGTCGTCCGGATGCGCGTCGGCGGCCGCGAGGTCACTCCCCCGGTCGCGGACCAGATCGCCCGCAGCGGGCTACGCCTGTGCGGGATCTCCTCCGGCCGCGTCGACGCGGCCGCCGAGGAGGCCGCACCTCTGATCGGAGTCTTCGATGAGCTCTGAGACCCCCAGGACTGGTCGCCGGGCCACTGCCACGCGGGTGGCGTGGCTGGTGGTTCGGCGACCACAAAGCACCAGCGGACGGCTGGAGGCCGGCGTACGCCGGCGAGGACGTCACCTCACGGTGACGACCGAGCTACTCCCCCACCTGAAGGTGGAATCCCGTGCTCCCGAGGCACCCACGATGACACGGCCGGAGAACCGGGCAAGGGCTGAACATGTCGCCTCCGGCGACCCTTGCCCGAACACTCCGGCCGCATGGGCGGCCTCTATCGGGAGCACGGGGTCCGAGTGGCCAACAGGACCAGGAACGACCCGGCTCGCGACCGTGAGGTCACTGCCGGCAACCCAAGTGCCCGGTAGGGCCGCAACCAGTAAGGAGTGAGAGATCATGCCGATCATCGTGTGCTTCGAAGGCCGGCTCGCGGCCGACCCCGAGCTGACCCACACCCCCAACACCGGAACCTCCGTGTGCGAGGCGGTCGTGCTCGTCAACCACCGCACCAAGCAGGAGACCGACATCGGTGAGCAGTGGGTCGATGGGGAGCCCACCCGCTACTACCTGAAGGCCTGGCGCCGTCGCGGCGAGGCGCTCGGGTCGATGTCGAAGGGATCGAGCGTGGTCGTCGTCGGCCATGTCGAGACCGAGTCCTGGACCGATGGCGACGGGAAGCGCCGCTGGCGAGACACGGTCGTGGTCGACCACCTGGGCGAGACCGTCAAGGCAGCGGTGGCTGCCTGAGCAACGGAACATGTCTTCACTTGAGAGGGCCGCAGCTTCCCCATGGGAGCTGCGGCCCCCAGAAGTTTTAGCGTCAGTCGTTGTCCGACTTGCTGCTGTCGAATGTGACTCGTCGGACCGGGCGCCGTGTGGATGCTCGGCGCTCGCCGGGGAGGGACTCGTAGCGGTTCTCAAGCCGTCCGGGGTTGGCCAGACGTGGCTGAGGGCGCGGCCGCTCGGCCGGCTGGTCCTGAGGCCGCTTCTCGGACGACGCCGAGTCCTTCTTGTCGTCGCTCATTGGTTCACCCCCTCCCAGAGCTTTCCTAGGAGGAGGAACGGAACTTCCACGAGGAGCGCGATGAGCACCGTCCCATGCCACTTCTGGAGGCGGTCGATGACCTTGGCGTTGGCCTCGGACTGCTGCTCCAGATGTAGCGCGAGATCACGGATCTGGTCATCGGTCGAGGCGTCGTCGAGCTCGACCCACTGGACGAGGAGATGTGGCTTCTGGCCGGCCCACACCTTCTGCGGCCACGCGATGACCACGGTGCCGATGACCACGGTGGCGAAGCAGAGGAAGGCGAGAATGGACCAGGCATAGGACCAGCAGCCCGCGCCCTTCGTGTCGACCCCGATCACTGACAGGGCGAGAGCGCCGGCGGCGACGGTCCAGGTGCCACGGCTCCGAAGGTTCTCGAGCTGCGCCAGCTGCGCGTCGTAGCTACGTCGCGCCTCCTCGAGCGCGAGCTGGTACCTGGATCCCATCTCAGCCTCAGGCGAGGCCGAGGGCCTGCGCGAGAGGAAGGGCCAGCGCACCGCCCAGGGCACCCGTGCCGGTTCCGGTGAGGAGCTGGTAGAGACCGAAGGTCGCCTTCTGGGCGAGGCTGCGGTCGTCGGTCTGGATCTGATCCAGGAGCGGAACGATCTCATCCTTGAGTTCCTCCAGCGCCGGCAGCGCCTCTCGAATGGCCTCGGAGTGGCTCTGCGCCTTCACGAGATCGAAGTCGTCGATGTTGGCCTGGACCTCGTTGTGGGATCCCGCAGCTGAGGTGACGATGTTCCCGTCACCGGTGATGGTGATGTGCTGCACGACGCTGGGCGCCAGGGAAACTTCAGTGATCCCAGCTGCGCCGTTTCCTTCGTCGAGACGCTCTTGTCCCGCACCGGTGATGTACGCCAGCAGATGGTTGCGACCCCAGGAGCCTCCAAGGGTCTTGATCAGGCCTTCGGTCACCAGGTGGTCGGCGGCCAGGTCGACCTCTTTCTCCGTGAACGCGACGCCGTCGGCGCCCCCGGCGAACTTGTCGAGCGAGACACGGGTGCCCGCATCATCGGCCTCCGTGGTCTTGTCGAGCCAGGCGAGCAGATCGTCACGACACTGGGTTCGTCGGTAACTGCGGTCTTCGCGGCGCTTCAGCAGCGCGTCGACCTCGGTCCGCCCGCTCACTGGGAGGTGATAGAACCCCTCGCTGCGGTTATCGCGCCGCAGGAGACCGATGTCCGCTAAGTGCTCGAGGTCTGCGACGAGATCAGGGCCCAGGTGGATCTCCACGTCGCTGTAGTCGGCCTCTTGCTCGGGCCGACCGTGAATGTACTCGAGGATCTTCAGCTGAATGTCGGTGAGCGACGGATACCCCATGGGGATAATCGTAGAAGTTGGGACCGACAGTTTCCCCTGGTCGCGCGGTCGTGTTGCGGGGCCGGGAATCGCTGTCGTTCGAGAGTCAGTCCTTCGTGGCTTTCCGAGTCTTGCTGCTTTCGGCGCGGATCGCGTCGAGCTCCTCGCGGTGAGCCTTGTCCGCGGCGGCCGCCTCGGCGCGCTGCTCGGTGAGGTCAGCGCGCAGCCGGTTGACCTGCTCGGTCAGCCCGGAGCGTACGTCCTCGATGCGCTCGGTGGCGTGCTGGCGCTCGCGCTCGATGTCGGCCCTGGCCGCGTCACGCTCGGCCCGGGCGGTGGCCTCGGCGCTGCGTAGGTCGGCGATCTGGCTCTGCAGCTGGTCGACCTGGGCGCGCGTGATGTCGAGTTGGGCTCGCGCCTCACGTGCAGCCTGCTCCTCCTGCTGTGCCTGCCTGGCGGCGCTCTCGGCGCGGCCAGCTGCTTCGTCGCGCTGGGTACGGGCGGCCTCGAGGTCGCTGGTGCGCTGGTCGCGCTCGCTCACTGCGGTGGCCAGCTGAGCCTTGAGGGTGGAGATCTCCTGGTCGAGCGCTGCCTTGGCGCTCTCGGCCTCAGCACGCTCCTGCTCAAGCACGCTCTGTAGGTTGTCGTTGGCGCCGTAGGCCTGCTCCAGTTCGGTGCCGCGCTGCTCCAGCTCGGTGCGTACGTCAGCGAGCTCGGCCTGGAGCTGCTCGACCTGGGCCAGGGCCTCGGTCGCGGCCGCGTCGGCCTCCTCGCGGTCGGTCTCGGCGCGGCGCTGAGCCTGCTCGGCGCGGACGGCACGTGCGCTGGCGGAGGCGATGCGCTCCTCGGCCTCGGTCTGCACGGTCTCGATCTGCGCCTCGGCGGCGTCGAGGTCGCCGGCGGTCCGCAGCTCCTCGACGATGCGGGGCATCTGCTCCATGAGCAGCTCGGCCATCCCGATCACCTGGGCCGCGGTCTCAGCGGCACGCTGCCGGGCGCCGGTGACCGGGCGCTCCTCCGGCGCGACCGGCTCGGCGCTGCCGCTGTTCTTGAGCCGCTGGCGCTCCTTCCACGCGCTGGCCTTGTTGTGCGCAGGGTTGTCACAGAAGCCGGGAGGGCGCCCGGCCCCTTCGGGCGCCGGGGCGGTCGGACGGCCGCAGCCGGGGAACCGGCAGGTCTGCTGGTCGGTGGGTGCTGGCGTCGAGGTCATAAGGTCACTCTACCACACCAAATAACCGAACCGAACTAAATACTAAACTGAATACCTAATTGCATATTGAGAGTCGACAAGCGACTCCCCCTCCCCCGGCTTCGGCCTGGGGGGGAGGAGGAGGAGGAGAGAGGCCCTAGGCCGGCGGCGTCGAGACGCAGGAAGGCCCGGCAACCATCCGGAGTGGATTGGTTGCCGGGCCTGCTGTTGCCCTGGCGTGCTCCCAGATTGCTCGCCGGGGCGGTGCTGCGCGTGCTCCCAGATTGCTCGCGCTGCGTCTGTGGTGGTGGTTACGAAGTGGCGCGGACTCCGAGGAGGTCGCGGATCTCGTCCTCGGTCGTGGCGACCCCGCCGCCTAGAAGGGTCTCGGCCTCGGAGAGGAGCAGGTCGACGGCGACGCGGATCAAGGTGTTGTCGGTGAACCGCTCCCCCGCTCCCCCGCGGCGCTTGTTGAGCCGGCGGGTCAGGACGGTGAGTCCGTCGAGCTGCTCTTCGGTGAACCGGGCCTCCTTGCGGGTCAGCTGGAGGTAGCGCGGGCCGCCGTCCTCGACGACCGGGGCGGCTTTCGCGGGCTTGGTCTTGGTGGCGGCGGTCTTGGTGGCCGCGGTCTTGGTGGTCGCGGGCTTCGCGGCGCTCTGCTTCTTCGGTGCCGGCGCAGGGTTCGGCTCGGCCGTCTCCACGACGACCGGCGTCTCGACGGGTGCCTCCACGGGTGCGGAGGGGACGCTCTGCAGCGCCGGCGCTGAGCCGGCGTCCTCTGCCGGCGTCTCCTCACGCGGTTCGGACGCCTCGACGGGCTCGGGGGCGGTGCCCTCGAGGTTGGAGATGAGGTTGGTGAGCTTGGGTCGTGCCATCAGTTGACCGCCTTCAGGCTGGAGTCCCTCGTGACGTCAGCTGGGTTGTTGGCCCAGTGGGTCATCAGCTCGAGGGCGACCTTGCGGAAGTCCTCGGCGGCCCGCACGGCTTCGCGGTTGCTGCCGTACTGGGTGACGACCTTGCCCTCGATGGGGGCGTACTTGTGGATCTTGTATTCCTTGATGAAGTTGCGGAAGTGCGGGATGCCCGCGGACTTGAGCAGCTCGGCGGCGTCCTCGGCGTCCTGGAGCTCGCGCGGGGGCACCTTGTTGATCACCACGCGGTAGTCGACGCCTGCGGGAACGACGAGGTCCTTGATGGTGCGGATGAGCGGAGGGATCGCGAGGGGCGCGGGCTCGCTCGGCAGGATGGCGAAGTCGACCTGGCTCAGGACGGTGCTGAGCACGTCCTTGCCGTCGAGCGAGCCTGGGGTGTCGACGACGACGACGTCGTAGTCGGCCAGCCGGCGCAGGTGGGAGAGGTTCTTGGGGTCGGTGTCGTCGGCAACGTCGAAGGGCAGGTTGTCGCCTGCCTGGTCGGCCCAGTAGGCGGCCGACTTCTGGTTGTCGACGTCGACAAGGAGCACGCGGGCGCTCTGCTGAAGTACGGCGGCGAGGTTCATCGCCGTCGTGGTCTTGCCGATGCCGCCCTTCTGACCGGCTATCGCGACGATCCACATATCGAGGCTCCTGTGAGTTTGGGACTCTGTAAGTCCGGTAGTTCCAAGCGCGACGTCAGCCGCGCTCGAAGTGCGGGGGTCTGTTACTTCGGTACTTCCGGAGTTTGCGGACTTCCGAAGTTTGGTCGTCCGGTTCTTCGGTAGTTCGGGACTACCGATGTTCGTTAGTGCCGGAGTTCCGGAACTCCGGAGGTCTGTATCTTCCGGATCTTTCGGAGTCCGGGAGGTCCGGACTCCCAAGGTTCGTGACTCCGGTTGTACCGGAGTTCAGGCACTCTGTCTGTCCGACACTCCGAATGTCTGCAAGTTCGGCAGTTCGTAACTTCCAGAGTTTGTGATTCTGTTACTTCGTAACATCGGAAGTTCCGTACTCCGTTACTTCCGATGTTCGGTTCTCTGTTTCTTTGGTAGTTCCGGACTCTGTTAGTTCGGTATCGAGAGGCCATATTCCAGAGGTCCGGAGTCTGTGACTTACAGACTCCGGAAGAGCCTGATTCTGGAGTGAAGATGCCGAGGGTATGTCAGACAGAGTCCGATAGTTCGGGACTTACAGACTTCCGACTCTGAATTGAGAGTTGGTGACTCGTTCGGTCGTCGGGCGTGGTTCGTTGATGCCTGTCGGCGTCGCGAGGGGCGTTCTGAGGCGATCTCAGGCCCCTCGGTGGGCCCTAGGAGCCGCTTGCGGCTCCCAGGGCCTCAGATCGAGGATTTCGGATCAGGCGGTTTCGGCTGAGATTGCGTACTTCTCGACCTCGGAGAGGCCGTATCCGGCGCTGGCGATGAACCGGAGGTAGCGGCCGACGGCGTTCTTGGTGCCGTCGTGACGCCAGGAGTTGTCACGGATGTCGACCTCGTGGGCGGCCAGGACCTGGATCAGGACGGCCATGTAGGCGCGCTGGTCGGTGGCGGACTTGGCGGGGGAGAGGTCGGCGCGGGCGTACCCTTCGGGCTCCTTCTTGCCGAGCCAGGTGGCGGCGAGCCGGTTGGCGTCGCGCTCGTGGAGGATCTCGGCGTCGTGGCAGAGCGCCGTGGCGAGGAACGCTGCGGTGCCCTTCGGCGTGGTCTTGGACTTGGCGAAGGTGGCCAGCCAGTCGCGGCGTACGGGCTGCGTCGCGGCCCAGGCCTTGTTGTTCTCGATCACGAGCTTGCGACTGGCCGCTGCCTTGGCACGCTCCTCCTCGCTCATGTCCGAGGCCTTCACCTTGGTGCTGGTGCTGCTGCCCCAGGAGTAGGAGTCGTGGTGACCGTGCTTGCGCCAGCCGCTGCATCCGAACACCGGGGCAGGCAGCGACATCCTGCGGGCGTCGGCCTTGAGGTCCGCGACCTGGCTGTCGTAGGTGCTCCATGCCTCGTCGTCGGCGTCCTCGTCGGGCTCCTCCGGCAGGACGACCGGGTCACCGTCTCGGTCGACCCACACCTGGGCCTGGCTGAGCCAGGCGACGTGTCCGGGGCAGGTGGCGTGCGTCTCGACCGTGAGGGTGGTGGTGTCCTCGGAGGAGATCTGCAGCCGGGTCAGGGCCTTGGCGCTGTTGTCGTCGTATCCGGGCTGCTCGATGACGGTCACGGACGCGGCGGCGAGGTCGGCGAGGACCTTGGCCTTGGCACGAGCCATGATGCGCTCGTCGCGGGCACGCTGGGCGGCGTGCTCGAACTGGCCGTCGTGGGCGGCGAGCACGAGCGTCTTGACGGTCTCGGCGTCGTCCTCGAACTCGGCCACGGTTGCCGCCTGGTCGAGGGTGAGCGTGTCGTAACGCGCTGCAGCCTTGCGGGCGATCTCCGAGCCGGACACGGCCAGGGCGGTGTCGACGGTGTCGCGCTTGATGCGGGTGCGCTTGGCGATCTGGGCGGGGGAGAGGCCGAAGGCAGCCAGCTGCTCGACGACTCCTACCTCTTCGGAGGTGGTCAGACCGGCGCGGTGGGTGTTCTCGTCGCGCTGGGCGATCACGCGGGCGACCTCGTCGGCGGTCTCGGTGGAGTCGGCTCCGGCGATGTAGACCGGCACGGTCTCGCGCTTGGCCTCGATCGCGGCCAGGGTGCGGCGCTCGCCGAACCGGACCAGCAGGTCACCGGTGGCGGTGGTGACGGCCACGATGGGCTCGAGGACTCCGACCTCGGTGATCGACCGCGTGAGGTCCGCGAAGGCCTCGTCACGGGGGACGGTGCGGATGTTGCGCTCCAGGAGGAGGGTGCTGGGGGCCACGTGCACGGTGGTCCCTGCCTCGTACGCCTCAGGCGTGGCCTGGATCTTGCTGGTGTTCTTCTGAGTGGTGGTCATGACTGACCCTTCCTGCGCCGGGACAGGGTGGGTGGCTTCTGGGTTGCCGACCCTTTTTTCGCCCTCCCCGGGCAAGGAGAAGCAGGACGGCCGGTGGAGCGACGGAGCGCAACCACCGGCACCGGCTGGAGGCCAGGAACATCGGGGAGGAAATAAGCGGAGCTTGCGGAGCGCCGGACCGATGTTCCTGGGTGGAGGCCGGCGCCGTAGGCGCGGTGGTTGCGTGGAGGAGCGCGGCCGTCATGATTGGACGTCCGGGGAGGGAGAAAAAGACAAGGGCTGTGCCGGCGTACGCCGGCTCGATCCCGGCGGAGCCGGGCCGTGGGCCTTTCCCGCTCTTGATCTGGAGCGCAAGCTGGCCGTTCGTCGCCGGTTGATCTCGGTGAGCTAGATGTACCCGGCCATGAGGTTGGTAGCGGCGAGCCTGGTTGAACGTACGAGAACCCCCGGATGGGATGTGGCTTGTCTAAGGCCCACTCCAACCCGGAGGTTCTCGTGTCCCACGGTAGTGCCCGGCTGACCGTCCATGGTCGTCGGCTGATCGTTCAACGCCACCAGGCCAGTTGGCCCAAAGCTCACATCGCTGCGGCGATGGGGGTCTCGCGCAAGTGCGTGACGACCTGGATCAACCGCTACGCCGCCGAAGGCGAAGCAGGTCTGGCCACGCGGTCCTCGCGGCCCCACACGATGCCGACAAGGACCAGCCACGAGGTCGAACAGGAAGTCCTCGCGGCCCGCGCCGAACACCGTGGTGGGCCCGACGTTCTTGGCCCGAAGGTCGGGGTAGCGCCCCGCACGGTCTCGCGGATCCTGCGCCGCCACAGTGTGCCGTACCTGCGTGCGTGCGACCCGATCACCGGCGAGGTCATACGTTCCTCGAAACAGACCGCGCTGCGCTACGAACGGGACCGGCCCGGCGAACTGGTGCACATGGACGTGAAGAAGCTCGGCCGGATCCCTGACGGCGGCGGCTGGCGAGCCCATGGCCGCGAGATGGGCCGGACCCGTCAACGCCGTGCCAACCCCATCGGCTACGACTATGTCCACTCCCTGGTCGACGACCACTCCCGTCTGGCCTACAGCGAGGTGCTGCGCGATGAGAAAGGGACCACCTGCGCGGAGTTCCTCGACCGTGCGATCGCCTACTTCACTGCCCATGGCATCACCCGGATCGAACGACTGATGACCGACAACGCCTGGGCCTATCGATGGTCGCTACGCGACCTGTGTGCCACTCACGAGATCACTCAGAAATTCATCAAGCCCCACTGCCCCTGACAAAATGGCAAGGTCGAGCGCCTCAACCGCACCCTGGCCAACGAATGGGCCTACCGACAGGTCTACGCCAGCAACGACGAGCGAGCAGCAGCTCTTGCGCCCTGGCTCGAGCACTACAACACTGAACGCCGCCACAGCGCACTTGGAGGACTCCCGCCGATCAGCCGACTGACACCAACGTGATGGCTGGGTACAGCTAGAGGCTGGGCAGTTACAGGTTCAGCCTGTAAAGTTGAAGGCGTAGCCTCCCCCGGCGCGGGTGTGAGGAAGTGAGCCTGGGATACCGCCGTAGGGCGGGACCCAGGTTTCGCGCTTTTAGAGGTAGACGTCGAGTTCGTCGATGGGTGCCCTGAGACTGCTCTTGTACGAGGGGTCGCCCCGGCGTGCTGCTCCGACAGCGCCGGCGATGACATCGGGGATCCAGAGCATCGGCTCGACGTTCGGGTTGGCGAAGTCGACCCGAAGTGCGCCGGTGAGCGTTCCGCTGCTTCGCATTGCGTCGACCATCTTCAAGTCCTGACGGTTGAGTCGTGCGGTGCGGGTCTCGAACCATGCTTGGGTGATCCCGGTGTGCTCGAGCTCTGGGAGGAGTCGTTCGAGGCACTTGCGGCGCGCTCGCTCTTGCCGGCGGGGATCGATCGGGCTGGCGACGACGATCGTGTGAGCGAGATCGAGCTGGCCGAAGGCCTCCGCGATGCGGGCCTTGGCCTTGGGGAGCTCGTGATGCCAGTGGAGGCGACCGCCGACTCGGCGAACCAGGCCTCGCGCGGTGTCACGGTGCTGGTCGCAGTCGGTGGGGTCGGCTATGGCGGCCGCGATGAGGTAGAAGCCGGCGTCGAGGTGGATCGACTCGTCGACCCAGGCGTGGAGGGTGAAGTCGGCTTGCTCGTTGCTCACCGGGTGATTGTCTCGGATGGCACCGACAGATTCTGGGGTCACGCGGCGAACCTTGGGGCTTGTCGGCGGCTAGTGTCGCGGGGTCACGCGACACCGCATGAGGCTGGCCGGTGTGGTCGAGGTTGAAAAGCTCTCCCGGCGGGGAGCCTGAGCGTGGGAGGATGGAGCGGCAACGGCCTTGTAGGCCCGCGAAGTAGACCCGGCAGCCCTCCGGACGGTGGGCCAGCCGGGTCCGCGCTATTTCCGGCCTGCCTGCCCGGCCTTGGAGTCGTCGGCGCCGTCGATCGCGCCGAGGACTTCGGTGGGGGAGGGGAGCAGGTCGCGTACGTCGTCGGGGAGCGTGTCGTAGGTGTAGCGGGCGATCGCGACAGGTTGGTCGATGGTCTTCAGCGCGTACTCGACCACTCCGTCGTGCTTGTCGGCGCACAGGAGGATGCCGACGGTTTCGGCATGGGTGTCGGTGTCTCGGAGTCGGTCGTCGACGAGGGCGACGTAGAAGCCGAGTTGGCCGGCGTCTCGTGGTGTGAACCTGCCGCTCTTGAACTCGATGACGACGTAGCGCAGCTGGGTGACGTGGAAGAAGAGCAGGTCGATGTAGAAGTCGTCGCCGTCGACCTCGAAGTGGACCTGGCGGCCTACGAAGGCGAAGCCGCTGCCGAGCTCGGCCAGGGTCTGCTGCATCCGGTCCATGAGGGCCTGCTCGAGGTCGCGCTCGAGCCGGGGCCGAGTCTGGGCGAGGAAGTCGAAGACGTACGGGTCTTTGGTCAGCTCGCGGGCGAGATCGGTCTGGGTGGCGGGGAGCGCCTCGGTGAAGTTCGAGGGAGCCGCGCCGATCCGGCGGTGGAGCTGGGCCCATGATCATGTTGAGGAGCACGTTGCGCGACCAGCCCTCCGCGGCGGCCGCGGCGGCGTACCAGTCACGGGTCGGTTGGTCGTCGAGCTTGTCCAGGAGCACGGTGACGTGGCCCCACGGAAGTTCCCCAACAGGTTGTTGGGGAAATGCGTCGCCCGGGTAGGCGCGGGCGAATCTGCGCATGTACTCGAGGCTGCTGCGTGAGAACCCGCGCATGTCAGGGAACTCGTGGCGTAGATCCGCGGCGAGCTGGGTGATGACCCCGGTGCCCCAGCCGTCGCGGGCCTGGCGCTCCAGGATCGTGTGGCCGATCTCCCAGTAGAGGCTGAGGAGCTCGGTGTTGACCTTGCGGACGGCGCTCAGCCGCGCGGATCGGACGCGGTCCTTGAGCCGGGCGAGGACCTCGGCGTATCCGTCGGGAACGGCGGGCGTGCTCACGAGCGTTGCTCCTTCACGTCAGGTGGGTGAGTCTCTCAGACGGCGACGGCACCGAGTTCGCGCTCGAGGAGCTCCAGGAGGCTAGTGGTGTCATCGAACCATCGTGGCGGGGGATCGGCTGGTTGATCGGGTCCTCTGTCGAGGCGTGAGGGAGGGTCAGGGTTCTGGGCTGGCTGCTCGCCGGCGGCGAGCAGCTGCGGGTCGAGGCGGCCGCGAGTGGTGAGCCAGTGGCGCCAGATGGCGCGCTCGGCTCGGTAGCGGGCCATCTGGGCGCGGATGGCGTCGGTGATGCCCCAGGCTTCGGCGAGCTGAGCGAGCGAGGCGTCTCCGAGACACCACCCACCGCCCTGATCTGGGGGAACGCGTTCGGCCAGGCCGTGGGTGGCGAGGGTCTGGAGAGCGTCGTAGGTGCTGGTGACCCCGACGCGGGCGAGCCTGGCGAGCTCGCGCCCGCCGATGGAGGCCTCGCCACGGTGGCGAACCTGCTCGAGAGCGGCGTAGACGAACGCGGCCGGCAGGCCGAGGTCGCGGAAGACGGGTCGGATCGCGTGGATCCGGCCGGCTCGCCACGGCTTCTCCGCACACTTAGCGGCCAGGAGAGGCGGGATGCGGAGTTCGTACGCGTGGGCGTGGACGCCCTTGGCCCGACGGACGATCTGCAGGAGGAGCCGGTCGGAGGGCTGGTCTTCCAGCAGCCGCAGTACCCGGCCGACCGTGCTGTGATCCAGGCCGGTGGCAATCGCGAGGGAGCGGTTGCCGTGCTCGACGACGCGGCTCTGGGTGAGGGCGGCGGCTTCGGCCAGCGCGTAGAGCACCGCGCGTACGCCGAGATGGGTCTCGGGTCCGTGGAGGAAGTCGACGGCAGCCAGCCATTCCCGGACCCATTGGGAGATCGCAGCGGGACGTTGCACTATCGCAGACCCTGGTCGCTGCCCCCGCTGTGTCTTATGCGGGCTTGTGGTGCGTAGGCGAACGGAGTTATCCCGGTGTGATTCGCGACGTCGCTTTTCGAAGGACAGGGCGCGTTGCCAGTCGCGGCTCAGCGCCTTGTGCCGGTGGCCGGCCGAGTAGCGGGCGTAGAAGGAGGCGAGGCCCGGCCAGGTCCCGTCCTCGATGCGGCGGGCGACGTCGACGAGCCGCCAGCCCGCGGCCGCGGACGCCCACAGGACGGCCTGGCGCGCCTCAGACGGGCTGGCGTACCGGGTGGAGTCGTAGTCGCCGGTGCGGGCGACGGCCTGGAAGTTGTCCGAGGGCGCTGCGGTGTATCCGGGCAGCGGGTCGAGCTGGGTCTCGTCGTCGACCAGCTCGATCGGTGATGCGGCCGGAGCCGGCAGCGGGCCGTGGTGACGCTGCAGCTCGGCGGTGAACCGATCCCAGGCCTCAGAGGCGTTGGGGCTCTCCAGGACGGCGACGGCGTGCTCGAGCGTGCAGTCGAGGACCTGGTGACCGCCGCTGCGGTGGACCGAGCCCGGCGGGCGGATGCAGCCCTCGGAGATCCCGGACATGGGCAGCTTGTCGGCACTGGTCAGCCGGTGCTCGAGCATCCGGGAGGCGTCGCGGGCCTCGGTGAACGGGATGCCGCCAGCGACGGGCACGTACAGGTGCCGGCCGCCGCTGGGGGAGTGGTCGGAGAACCACGAGGTCAGTCCAGCGGCCTCCAGGAGCCCGATGAGCGCGACAAAGTCGCGCTCGACGGTGGGCTCGGGGCCTTTGGCGTCGAGGTCGACCACGAACACTGGGGCGCAGCCGTTGTCGTCGTAGAGGAGCACCGCGGCAGGCTGAGACGGCAGGGTGCCGGTGATCGTGCGCTCGTGCTTGCGCCGGTAGTTGCGGCCGTCGCGAGCGACTCGGACGCGACCCCGGGCTGCGAGGCGGGGCGCCAACGTCGCCCACACCTGCTCCGCGCGATTGGGGACGCCCGGTACGCCACTGCCGACACGACGCGCCGGGACTTGTGGCGCATTCAGTGCGCGGCTTGTTAGAGTAGGTAGCACAAAGCCACCTCGATCTCCTCTGGGAAAAGGGAACGGGTTGTCATAAGTCGGAATCCCTGAGTTGGTAGCTCAGTCCGAACTCTTCGAAGGTCCTCTGTTGGTAGCAGACGGGCCTTCGGGCGTTTTCGGGGTCTTGCCCCGATCAAGTCAGCCGGTCATGCGGAGCTCCAACTCCGGGTCGCGGCCCAGTTTGCTGCCCCAGAGGGGCTTTCCGGTGGCGTCGACCTGGTCTTGGTCGATGAGTGCGTCGAGGTACGCGGACACAGAGATCCCGAGTGCAT
This sequence comes from Nocardioides panzhihuensis, assembly GCF_013408335.1. Lineage (NCBI taxonomy): Bacteria > Bacillati > Actinomycetota > Actinomycetes > Propionibacteriales > Nocardioidaceae > Nocardioides > Nocardioides panzhihuensis. Next base: position 41,851 of record NZ_JACBZR010000002.1, read on the forward strand.
CGGCGGCAGCGTTGGCCTTCTCGCGGGTGGACGTACGGATCGTCCCCTTGATCTGGGCCGTACGGCGATGCTCGCCGTGGCGGCGACCTTTAACAGCTGGCATCGGGCTTCACCTCCGGAATGTCGAGTAGTTCGTTGAACTCAGATCATTCCGGTATCGACGAAAAAACGGCCCAATTTGACGCGGCGTGTCGCCGATCTCGCCCCGCGTTAAAAACGGCGCAAATTCACTCAGGGATGCTGTATCGACGGAGCGCCTCGAGGAGATGGTGCACGCGGTCCTGATCAACCACGTACCGACCAGGCCTCCGGCCACGGGCCGGTGGGTCAGCGATCACCACGCCGGCGTCCAGGAGGAGCCGTGTGTTGGTCGAGACGAGCTGGTTCGGAATGTCGAGCGTCGTGGCGGCGTCCTGCTGGGATCCAGGGGAGGTCCAGTAGTAGCGGATCAGTGCCACCAAGGTCTCCGATCCGAACACCCGCACCGCGATTGTCACGCTCATGGGCGGAGGAGGATCGGGGCGGATGAGGCGGGGCACGACGCCATTGTGCCGCTGCCGACCGACGCCTGCGGCAGGGGCCGATCGGTTGGGGGCTTGCTCTTTCGCGTTTGTCCCGTGTTTAACACGGGACTATGTTAGCGTAGAGCCTGCAGGGGAGGGTGCTTCTACGGCTGACGTAAGAGGTTTTCGCCGAACCTGTCTCAAACGAAACAATTTTTGTTCCTTCATGTTTGAACTCGCGAATCCGGGGAATAACAAAGGGAGACTCACCAAATCTGGGAGGGAACGCATGACCAGCACCAGCTCGGGCTGCGGCCAGGGGCATGGAGAGACATCTGTTTGGCCGAAGGTGTCGGCGCTGCGCTTTACCGTGGCGGGGACGGATCGCGTCGTAGGCCACTCGCAGTCGCTCGGGAGGCGATGAAGATGGCGAATCAGGTGTTCGCCCCAGGCTGGGGTCTCAAGATGGGGATCAGCCATCTCGGCTACGGCCAGCTCCCGTCCGGGCGACCGGGCACCGGCGCCACCGGCGGCCTGTGGTGGCTCGGCGTCGGTGTCCCTGAAGCCCCGGTCGGCCTGGTGAAGGCCACCGTCGGACTTGGCGAGGACGCACAGAGCATCTGGCCGCCCTACGTCGGGCCGCCGAGCGCAGGTCCTCGCGCGACGGTCGTCATCGTTTGCTGGGCGACCGTAGGGGGAGCCGAGGCAGCAATGGCCGCTGCGACGCAGCACGCCCGCCAGGAGCTCTCGACCGACGCCGGCCTGGCCGGCGTCCTCGCCGTCGAGATGCCGGGGAAGCGGCAACCGCGGGACGCACGCCGCCGCCTTGCCCACGTGCAGAGCCTGGTTCCCCGGGTATGGACCCTCCCGTGGGAGCCGACTTGGTCGACTCGGACCTTCGATGGCGAGTGGGCACCCTCGGCGATCGCCGATGAGATCCGCACCGACCTGGAACTGCTGCCGATGGCGTCGACCACGGCCACAGCACCCGGTCCGCAGCTACCTCCGCCGGCCCCGCCGGTGGCGCGCCTCGAGGTGGGCGCCGGAGCCGGCGTCCAGCCGGGCGTTCAGGTCGTACAGATCGACCAGCCGTAGAGACCAGACCAAGTAGAGATCACCACGAAGGGGAAGTGATGTTCACCAGATTCATGTTCGAGGCCACCGAGGCGACAGCCTCGATCCAGACGTACGCCATGGGGCTCCCAAGCGGGACGGCACCCGACATCAGCCCGCGGCGACCTCCCGGGATGGAGAAGTTCGACACCATCGCCGGGTGGGTCTTGGTGCTCGCGATCCTCGCGCTAGTCGTGTTTGTCGTCATCGCCGGCGTCCGGATCGCCGCTGCGTACCGCGACGGCGAGCAGATCCCCGGTGGCGTCAAGGCACTCGGCTGGGCGTGCGTCGGCTGCATCGTGGTCGGCTCCGCCTCCGGCTTCGTCAGCGCTCTCATCTAACCCACCCAGTCTCCGAGAGGACGACAGACAGATGGCTAATCAGCCCGACAGAGATGACACCAAGCAGCGATCCATCTTCGTGACCGCCGCCATCGGTGGCCTGCTGGTCATCGTGATCGTCCTCGCTGCTGCCCTGGTGTTCAGCAACCGGGATGGCGCTCCGACAAGTGATCCCACCGGGGGAGGTGACCCGGCGACCAGCGGCTCACCCGCTTCCACGGCGCCCGCCGTGCCTGAGGGCTTTGTCACGCTGCCAGCGCCAGCGACCTCGGAGAACGGGTATCCGATCGGATACCCGCACAATGACGAAGGCGCCGCTGCGTTCGTGGCCGCGTACGAGGTGTCGCAGGTCGCCCTTCTGGACTATGACAAAGCCGAATCGTGGGCCCCGCTGTACATAGCTCCCACCGCGGAGATGAGCTACTCCGACGTAGCCGAGAACCTCGTCACGCTCCAGCGAAAGAATCTTGGGGTGGAGCTGAATGGGCCTGCGCCAGCGGGACCATCAGCAGCTGCCGAGCTTGAGGGAATCAAGTGGGAGGCAGTGGCGACGGATGTCTACCTCGTCAGCGTATCGATGAGTGTCGAACTCACGAAGGGAGACGGCTCCACCTCTGAAGTGCCCGTAGCCACCGGAGCGGTGGTCTATTGGGAAGGCGACCGCTGGTGGATCGACCTCACCGGCTCCCGGTTGCCCGATCTCGAGGAGTTGGAGGCGCCGCAGTACGCCAAGCCAGGAACGGCGGCCTATACGCAGGCTGGCTGGCAGGTGGTCAAGAACAGCGACTGGAAGGGCTCTCTCCTATGAGGACCCGCTTCCGTGCTCTCTTCGCGGCCATCGTCGTGGCACTCGTCCTGATCGCACCGGGCTGGAGCGATTCCGCGACGGCCGCGGACACCAAGTCGAGCAACCCGATGTGCAACCTCCCCGCGCCGATGCGGCCTCCGAGCTGCCTGATCGAGAGCGGCATCAACAAGGGCAAGGAAGAGGTCAAGGAAGCGGCGGTCGAGATCGCTGGTGACGCAGCGTCGAAGTGGCTGCAGAAACTGGCTGAGGAGTCGCAGGCGACGGCGGGCGCCTTCATGACTGAGACGTTGACGTGGTGGACACGCTATCCGTCGGCCTCACCGACCGAGCGCGGGTCCGCCGAGCCACGGGGGACCGTGGCCTGGATGCAGTCGCACCTCTCCTACCTGACGTCGTTGATCGCCGTATGCGGGGTCGTCGTGGCAGGGGTCATGGTGGCGATGTATCAAGCCCGCGGCCTGGAGATCCTCGCCGGCGGGATGGGCCGGTTCCTCGTCGGCTGGTGGATAGCGATCCCAGGGATGGGGCTGCTGATCGCCGGCGGCGACAGCCTCGGGCGGTGGTTCCTCGACAGCGTCGACAAGCAGGCACTCGGCAAGCAGCTGATCGAAGTCACGACATCGGACGAGGCCCTCGCAGGCAACTTCGCAACGGGTGGCAGCGGAACGATCCTGGCTGCTCTGTTGATCGGGATCGTCGCGACGATCGCTGCCCTGGTCCAGTTGTTTCTGTCGGTGCTCCGTGACGGGCTGGTGCTGATCGTCGCCGGCACCCTCTCCCTCGCCGCCGCGGTGTCGTTCTTCAAATGGGGCAAACCCTGGTTCGACAAGGCACTTGCCTGGGGAATCGCGCTGATCCTCTACAAGCCGATCGCCTGTTTGATCTACGCGGCCGCCCTCGTCCAGTTCGCAGGCGCTGAGGGGCTGCGAGGCGCCCTGTCGGGGCTCGCGCTCCTAGTGGCGTCAGTGCTCGCGCTGCCCGCGCTGCTGCGGCTCACCACGCCCGCGGCCGCCGCCGTCACCAGCGGCGGAGGCGGCATGGGTGGCGCCGGACTCCTCGCATCCGGGATGCGAGCTGGTGGACCGTCCGGGGCGGTGCCGGTGAGTTCGACCCCGTCCTACGCGCGGTCGACCGGCGCCGCGACCGGCCCGGCGACGATGACGCAGGGCCCCGGTCCTAACGGACGAACGCAGTCCTACGAGCCCTCCGGAGCAGCACGGGCGGGGGCGAAGACGGGCACCGGCCCGGCTGCGTCACGTGCCGCAACAGCCACTGGGACGAAGACCGCCGCCGGTGCTGCAGGAGGCCCGCTCGGGGCTGCAGCGGTCGTGGCCGCCGATGCGGGCCGCAAGACCGGTGCGGCGATCAAGCGTGGAGTCCAGCACGGCACCGAAGACGGTGGCGGGGCTGGGCCGTCCGGAGCAACCAAGTAAGCCCACCCCGTTCTCGGGGTACTCGACCTAGGGGATAGACACAGTGACCACGTCGACGGTTAACGAGCGTACGTACGGCAACTTCCAGGCTCCTCCGCGAGCGGGGCTGTGGGGCCAGGGCCTCGTGGCCACCATGCTGGGAGTAGTCGGGATCGGGATCTCGATCCTGGTGCTCGTACTCACCAGCACCTTCCTTGTTCCTTTGATCCTGCTCGGCTTGACTGCCGCGATCACGCTCCCGTTCGTGATACGAGTCAACGGCGACCCAGCGGCGGTACGCCTGCTCGCCGCGATCACGGGCTCTAGAGCGGCTGCGAAGAAGCACAACGCCTACCTCTCAGGGCCTCTCGGGGTCGTGCCTGGCGGCACCCACCGGCTCCCGGGCCTGCTGACAGCGACCGACGCGTTCGAATTCGCCGCGGGCGGGCGCCGCTTCGCGCTGTTGTGGCACACCCGCGCTCACCGCTGGACCGTAGTGATCGCCTGCTACCCCGAGGGACAGGACCTCGTCGACGACGACGTCCTCGATCGCCGCGTGGCCCGCCACGGCTCGTTCCTCGCAGGCTTCGCCACCGACAGGGACGTGGTCGGGATCCAGCAGCTGGTCGAGCTGGTCCCGGACCCGGGCGGCCGAGCGAGAGACGCGATCGTCAAGCAGATCACCCCATCGGCGCCCGAGGCCGCCCAGGCAGCAATGTGGGCCGCCGCCGCGAAGCAGGGCACCGGTCAGACGAGGGTCGGGTCACGGACGTCGGTGACCTGGCGTACGCCGGAGACGATCAAGGCGCGGCCGCGGGAGGAGCGGCCCGAGCTGATGGCGACCTGGGTCGCGGCCAAGCTGAACTCGATCTGCACTGACCTGCAGACCGCGGGGGCTGGGGTGGCGCGGCCGATGGAGCTCCTGGAGCTGGCCGAGGAACTGCACCTCGCCTACGACCCCGCCGCGGCGCGCGATGTGGACGAGCAGCGGATCAGCCGGCACCGGACTACCGAGTGGGAGGACGCAGGCCCCGCCGCGATGATCGAGCGACCGGGGGATCTGCTGCACGACTCAGGTCGGTCTGTTTCGTGGTCGATGGTGAAGGCACCCTCGAGCGATGTCGACCGCAACGCACTCCTGCCGCTGCTGGCAGCCGAATCGGGTGTGCTGCGCAAGCGGCTGTGCATCACCTGGCGGCCTGAGCCAGCCGATAAGGCGCAGGCGAGGGTGAAGCGCTCGATCCGGGCCTCGATCTTCAAGGCCTCCGCCGACAAGATCGGCGACGCCGGTGACGACCTCGACATGTCGGCGCACCGCTCGACGCAGCGGGAGCTGCGCAAGGGCGCGGCGCTGCTGAACTTCTCGATGCACCTGACCATCACGATGCCCGCCGAGGTCGACGAGTCCGCGGTCTCCTCGACGGTGGAAGCGATGGAGGCCTCCGGCCGGCAGGCCGACGTCGCGCTGCGCCGCTGCTGGAGGCACCAACAGGTCGGGTTCACCGCAGCGCTCGGTGTCGGGGTCATCCCGGCCGAGCTCTCGGTGATGCCCCGCGTGATCCGGGAGAACCTCTGATGGCGCGCCGTACGACCCAGCAGGGGAGTGGGCAGCAGTCGACCCGCTCGGAATCGAGCACTCTCGTGGGTGCGCTTCCGGGGATGCACCCCGACCGCGAGGCCGTCGAGGACCGTCACGAGCCGCTGCGCCCTGGCCGCGGCTGGGCTAAGCCAGGCGGCGGTCTAGTGCCGTGGGTCTCCGCACCGGTGGAGTACCACGCCTCCAGCGTGCAGGCGTGCGGCCTATGGCCGCACGTTGTCGGCGCTTCCACCGGTGGCGTCGGTGCGCCGCTGGGGGAGCATCTGCACTCCGGTGAGGCCGTGTTCGGTGACCCGCTCGCGATGTTCCGGGCGGGCATGATCCAGAACCCGGGCTGCGCAGTGCTCGCGCTGACCGGGCGCGGCAAGTCGACGATGATCGCCCTGATGGCCACCGGCGCCCTGGCGCGTGGTGACCAGGTCTTCTTCCCGGCCGACCTGAAGCCCGACTACTCCCAGTTCGTCACCGCGATGGCCGGCCCGCAGGCCGTGACCAAGTTCGGCCGCGGGGCGGGATCGATGAACATGCTGGACCCCGGCGACGCGTTCAAGGCCGCCGACACCTACAAGCACCGCGACCCGCAGCTGGCCGAGAAGCTCCGCGCTGAGGCGATCGGCCGGGCCCAGGACATCACGGTGGCGATGTTCGAGGTCTACCGCCGTGCGCCGCTCGACCAGAACGACGACGAGCTGCTGCGCGAGGCGATCAAGATCGTCCTCTCTGGCTACGAGTCGGGTTCGACCCCGACGTTGCCGGACCTGATCCGGTTGATCCGGACCGGTAACCCGACGCTGCGGGATCTGACCTTGACCGAGACGCAGGAGGCGTACGCGGAGGCGATCCACGATCTCCTCCGCACCATGGTTTCCTTCGACCGAGGTGACTTCGGCGCCGCGTTCGGCCGGGCGTCGACGGCGCACGTGTCGATGGACTACCCGACGATGTCGATCGACGTCTCGGCGGTGCAGGGCGCCTCGGACAAGCTCCTGGCCGGCGTCCTGTACTCGTCCTGGGCACACACCTTCGGGGCGATCGAGGTCCACCACCTCATCGCCGATGCCGGTCATCACCCCCGCCGTCACCAGATGGTGGTGCTCGACGAGCTGTGGTCGGTCATCGGCGCCTCGGCCGGTATGGCCGCTCGCGTCGACGCGCTCACGCGGACGAACCGGACCCAGGCGGTCGCCAACGTGCTGTGCACGCACACCTTCCGTGACCTGGAGGCTGTGCGAGACGAGTCAGCCCGAGAGAAGGCGCGAGGGTTCGTGGAGCGCTCGGGCATGGTCGTGGTCGGCGAGGTCCGCTCCCACGACCTGCAGGCGTTGCGGGACTCGCTCGGCAAGGTCTCCGCACGCGAGGTCGAGGAGATCGAGTCGTGGGGCGAGGGAGAGTCGATCGACCCGGCCACCGGTCGGATGGTCGCCGCCTCGCTGGGCAAGTTCTTGATGAAGTACGGCTCCAAGCCCGGCGTCCCGTTCAGGACCGACCACTCTGCGATCGCGCACCTCATGGACACCTCCTCGAGGTGGCGGGAGCCCGAGAGCAAGCTGCAGGCGACGCGGGTGCCACCGCGCACGACCTCGCCGGCACCGGTGGGTCTGCGCGATGAAGACACGGCGCCCTCGGCTCCGGCGACGGCTTCGGCTGCCGGCGACCCGGCGGCTGCCTCGATCGCCGGCGAGACCGCGCGGGGCACCGCATGAGCCGCCGCGAATCGGTCGAGCACCGGCACCGGACCGGCGACTGGGTGACCTGGGTCGGGCCGCTAGTCGGGTTCGGCGTCCTGACGCTGCTGCTGGCCTACTGGGCCGCAGCGCTGCTCACCGGTGCCGCTCAGGGGCGTACGCCGTTCTCGTTGCCGATCGAGCAGGTCACCGGCTCCATGCCGGCACCGGGTCTGGCGACCTGGATCGTCTTCGCACTGCTCGTGCTGATCCCGGCGACCCTCGTGTGGGTCGCGCTGGTCCGCTGGGGTGGCGGCGTACGACGTGGGCGTTCTCGCCTCGACGACGCCGCCGGCCGGATGGGTCGCGGCAAGGAGGACCTCGAGGAGTTCCTGCCGGCCGGCGCCCGGGCGAAGGCTGAGCGACTTCGTCCCGGAGGCCTCGGGAAGGGCGATGGCGAGGTTGGTCCCGCGATCGGCCGGACCCTGACCGGTCCGCGTCGTGTGATGCTGCGTCAGTCCTGGGAGGACTGCTCCATCGACATCTACGGCCCCCGACGCGGCAAGAGCTCCGCGCGGGCGATCCCTGCCATCCTGGACGCGCCCGGCCCGGTGGTCGCGACGGCGAACAAGGTCGAGCTCTACCCCGAGACCTGGCAGCACCGCGCGACCAAGGGTCGCGTCGACCTCTACGACCCCCAGCACCTGATCGTCAACAAGAACACGCCGGCGGCGTGCTGGTACAACCCGCTGACGCAGGTCGACGGGCCGGTCGCGGCCGCCGAGCTGGCCGAGATCTGGCGCGTCGCCGCAGTAGACCCCGAGGCGCGCACCGACGAGTACTTCTCCCCAGCCGGCAAGGAGCTGGCCGCGAACCTGATGCTCGCGGCCGCGGTCCGCGGCGGCACCCTGATGGACGTCTACAAGTGGCTGCTTGACCCCGAGACCGAGGAGCCCGAGCGCACGCTGGCCGATCACGGGTTCGAGCTGCCGGCCTTCTCCATGCGCGAGCTGCGTACGACAACGGTCAAGCAGCGCGACGGTGTCTACGGTGGTCCTCGGATCTGGCTGAGGCCTCTGGTCGACGCACACACGGCGCGGTGGGTGACCCCGGGCAACGGACGCCAGTTCGACCCGGTCGAGTTCGTCGAAAACCCCAACACGCTCTACCTGCACTCCCAGAAGGGTGCCGGCTCTGCGGCGGCCCTGGTGGGGTCGCTGGTCAAGGGGATCTTCGACGCGGCGAAGGCCAAGGCCGGCACCATGGGTCGACTCGATCCGTCCCTGCTGGCGGTGCTCGACGAGGTGGCCAACGTGTGCCGTCTCCCAGACCTGCCGGAGTACTACTCCCACTTCGGGTCCCGCGGGATCAACATCATGGCGTTTCTCCAGTCCTACAAGCAGGGCCGCAACCTGTGGGGCGAGCACGGCATGGACGCCCTGTGGGGTTCCGCGACCGTCCGCGTCTATGGCGGGGGAGAGGGCGACACTCAGTTCCTGCGGTCACTGGCCGAGCTCATCGGCCGCCACACCGTTATCGATCGCACCCGATCGGTTGGGCAAGGCCCGCGCGGGGTGACGCTCTCGGAGCACCACGCCCGCGAGTTCACCCTCGACGTCGACGACCTCGGCTCCCTGCCGAAGTGGCGCGCCGTCATGTTCACCCAGGCCGGTCGACCGGCCATGTTCGAGCTGGCCCCCTACTTCCGTGACCCCGAGCTTGCACGCGTCGTCACCGCCTCGAAGGAAGCCTTCACCGAGGCGCTGGGGACGCGGACTCTGCCCCACCTGGTCCACAGCCTTGACGGGCTGGCCCCGAAGGAGCTTCCGTGGTGACCGATCCTTTCGGCGTCGACGAGCTGGCCGTCGACGACGTCGCCGACGGCCAGCTCGTCGACCGTGACGCCCCCAGCGAACCGGACACCGGCGCTGCCCCTGCCCCCGCGGAGACCGCAGCGGAGGAGCCTCAGCCGCGGTTCTCCTCGGTGGTCGAGTTCGTCGAGCAGTGGCTCGCCCCGATGCTGCGGCGTCGGGTGAACACCAAGCTCGGCGGTGCCGATGACCTGCACTGGTGCCCCCGCTGGTGGGCGCACGAGGAGGTCGTCGACCGCCTTAGCGCGACCTGGCGCGCGTGGGAGGGTGCCAGGATCGCCCCGGACCCCGGTGCGATGGCGGGCTGGTGGCTCAGCGTGCTCGACCCGATGATGGCCGCGATCACGGACCGCTACACCGGACCGTTCGCCGTGTGCCGCGACGGGCACGCCGACGTGATCGCACCGCTGCCGCTCGAGCCGTACACCGCCGACGCCGCGGCGCAGATCACCAACGCCTACGAGACCGCAGATGCGGAGGTCGCCTACGACCCCGCGACCGGCGAGATCCGCAACGAGGAGCAGTCATGATCAGGCCTACGTCGATCCGACGCGCCCTGGCCGCATCACTCGCTATCTCAGCGCTGCTGCTCAGCGCGTGCGGGAGTGACCCCGCGCCGACATCATCCCCCTCCGCCGGCGCCTCTTCCGCCCCGGCGACCATGGCGCCCCACGACGAGCTCGAGGCGCCACCGACCACCGCGCCAGCCGCCGAGCAGGACTCCGCGACAGCGGCCCGCCGGTTTCTGACGACCTGGGCCAACCCGGACCTGTCCTATGGACAGTGGTGGCCGCGCGTTAAGCCGCTGCTATCCCCGCAGGGGCAGCAGGACTACGCCGCCGTCGACCCGGCCAACCTGCCTACGCTCACCCTCACGGGCAAGCCGCGTGTGGAGGCCTCGAGCGTGGCCACCGCGGTCACGGTCTGGCAGCCGACCGACCTGGGCGAGTTCGGGGTTCGGATGTCGCGCACATCCGAGACTGCAGCCTGGCTGGTCGCCGAGGTCACCTTCCCCGAGGGGGTGCACTGATCCATGGCGCAGCTCGGGGCAAAGCCGATCATCGGGGCCGGCACGGCGGGGCTCGTGCTGGTCGTGTTCGTGGTGGTCATGCTGCTGACACCGGCCGGCCAGGAGGCCGCTGCCTGCGGTCCCGGCGTGAACACCGCGTTGGGCACGCTGCCGGCGTCCTCGGCCTCGGGGAAGGTGCGGGTCGCGCAGGCCAACATCCCGCAGCGCTCCGGGATGGGCGGCTACCGCACCTCGATGAGCCGGTTGCTCAGCGTGGAGCCGGACTTCATCACGCTCAACGAGCAGGCCGGCCGCAGCATGGACCAGATCCTGTCGGCGGCGCCGGGGTACGCGGGCTTCCGCTCGGACGACGCCGGTCCCCGGGGCCAGCAGGGCCAAGCGCTCGACACGGCGGTGCTGTGGCGCGCCGACACCTGGGAGCAGGTCTCGGCGGGCCGCGTGCAGGTCGTCGAGGGCGATCGGGTCAGCTACAACGGCGCGGTACGGACCTGGAACCGCTACGCCACCTGGGCGCTGCTGGCCAACGACGCCGGCGAGATGGTCTCGGTCGTCTCGGTTCACCACATGACGAACCCGGCGAAGTACGGGCCCGACCGGCCTCGCCGCGCTCAGCTCTACGGGCAGGGCATGGATGCCTTGGCCGGGCTGATCACGACCCTCGGGGCGAAGGGACCGGTCCTGGTAGGTGGAGACTTCAACGTCTCGGCGAACCAGCGCGAGTCGTGGGCTGCGCCGGCGAAGATGAGCGCGCTCGGTTACAAGAGCTACGCGAAGGCGGTCGACTTCGTCTTCTACCCGGCCGCTCAGGGTGCGACCTCGACCAGGTCGTGGTCCGGCCCGATGATCTCGGACCACCCCTGGATCGCGGCCGAGATCGACCTCGCCGAGCCCGGCGAGCAGCCGAGCGCCGCGCCCGCGGCCGACACCGCCGCGGGCCTGCCGAAGGTCTCGGGGCTCGATGGTGAGCAGCTGCGCAACGCGGCCGCGATCATCGCTGCCGCCCAGGCCAAGAACGTCTACGCCGGCTATCCCGACGGACTGCCGGCACGCGCCTGGGCGATCGGGGTGATGACCGCGATCGGTGAGTCCGGGCTGCGGGTCCTCGACTACGGTGACGCGGTCGGCCCGGACAGCCGCGGGCTGTTCCAGCAGCGCGGCAACGGATCGTGGGGTTCCTACAACGATCGGATGGATCCGACGACGTCGGCGACGAACTTCTTCAAGGCGATGGTCAAGGTCGACCAGTGGGAGACGATGACCCCGACCCAGGTCGCGCACAGCACGCAGCGCAACGCCGACCCCAACCACTACACGAAGTACTGGGACCAGGCCGTGGCGGTCACCGCCGCGCTGAAGGGGTCCTCGGTCGTCGCAGCACTCGGTACCCTGAACTCGCCGATGTGCACCGAACCGGTGATGGGATTGGCTGGCGACGGAACCTACGTCTACCCCGTCCCGGCGTCGTTGATCGGCTCCGACCGTCGCAACTACGGGCAGTCTGGCTCCAACTGGGCACACGTCCACACCGGCACCGACTTCTCGGTCGCCTGCGGCACCCCGGTCTACGCCGTCAACGCCGGCCGAGTGATCCACAAGCCGACCTCGTGGGGTGGCCCCAACATGATCGGCGTCACCGATGGCCAGGTCACCACCTGGTATGCGCACATGCAGGCCGCCGACGTCGGCAATGGACAGAGCGTCGCGGCTGGCCAGCAGATCGGGCGCGTCGGCTCGGAGGGCAACTCCACCGGCTGCCACCTGCACCTGGAGGTCCGTACCCCGGCATCCAGCCCCGGCGTCATCGACGGGGCCCAGAATCCGACCACCTGGCTCGCCAAGAACGCCGGCTCCAACGCCGCCTGACCAACGTCCCCCGCACTCGGAGAGGTAATCCCGATGACCAGCACCACCGCACAGCCCGCAGCACCGGCGCAGCAGCGATCGCGCGGCCTCATCCTCTTCGGCGCCGTCTCGGTCGCGCTCATCTCGACCGCGGCGGCCTACCAGGCGATGGTCGGATTCGGCCTCGACGTGCTCGCGATGGGCACCATCACCGCCTTCGCCTTCGCGGGCGTCTTCGAGCTCTCGCTCGTCACCGTCGCGCTGATGGCTCGCGAGGCCAGCCAGCACGGCCGCCCCGCAGGCACCTTGCTGACCCTCACGTGGATCATGTCTCTGGCGTCCGGGTTCTTCGCCGGCTGGCACGAGATCCACCTCGGTCACCCCGTCGCGGCCGCCGCGTTCCGGTTCATCGTGCCGCTCCTCGCCGCGCTGATGTGGCACCTGGCCCTCATCGGCGATCGGCACCTCGCCAGCGGCCGCACCTTCGCGCAGCTCCGCGCCGACGCCCGCCTGGCCGTGATGTTCCGCGCTACCCGCATCGCTGAGCGGGCCTACCACCGGCACCAGCTCGCCAACACCACGCGCACCAGTCGGCAACTCGAGCGCGCCCAGGCCCGCCAGGACCGCGCCGAGGATCGAGTCCTCGACACCGTGCCGCCGGCCGACGTCCGCGCCGCCGTCACCGAGTGGCGCGCCGCCGTCGTCGACGTCGCCGACGCCACCACCGACATCCGCCTCCACGAGAGCCGGCGCCTGATCGCGCTGCGCGCGCCCCGCGACCTGGCCCACAACACCGGGACCGTGCACGTCGAGCAGCTCTTCCCTGCGGCCGAGGCCCCGACGATCGCCGGGGAGCTCAACGGTGCCGAGGGCGACCACGAGCCCGCAGAAACCGAAGTCGAGCGGGCACAGTCCGCCCAGGCCTCCACCCGACCGCACCTGGTCACGGTGAAGGTGCCCGCTGAGGGGACGAGCAAGGCCACCTCGACCGCGGCCACGGCACCGACCCAGCGCGCCCGCAGCGCCAGAGCAGCCACGGTCCGACAGCGGGTCGCCGAGCTCCGCGAGGAGGACCCGGAGCTGACGAACAAGGACATCGCCAAGCGACTGGCCATGAGCGAGCGGACTCTGTACCGCTTCCTCGGTGACCGCGCGAACTGAGCGTGCTCACACCAACGGGAAACTCGGGAGGAACCACGATGGGTAAAGGTGCCAGGAACAGGGCACGTCGCCAGGCGGCCGCCACAGCACGTGGAGCGATGGTCCGCGACCGCCGCACCGTGAACCTGTGGCCCGGTCTCGTCGACGGGGTCACTCTCAGCACTCAGACTCGCGTGCGGCTCGCGCGCCCCGAGGATGAGCCGGCGCTGCGCCGCTACATCATGGAGGCGACCGAGGACCCCGAGGTCGCCGATCCGGCCAAGACGATCCCGATCGCCTGCCCCTCGATCACCGCGGGGATGCGTGAGGGCAAGGACGGCTTCATCACGGGTCTCGCGCAGGAGTGGACTCAGGTCGGAACCGGGACGGGTGATGGCCGGATCGTCGCGGGCTTCTCCCTGGTGGCCGTCGACGACGACGATGACGATGACGTCCTCGGTTCGGTGACGGTGTGCCCGCCCTACAGCTTCTTGAGCAATATCCTCGACGGGTTCCCCCTCGAGGAGCAGAGGAAGCTCGTGTTGCAGGCTCAACTGGGGATCTCGAAGATCGTCGCGGTGGCCGTGCGCGAGGATCTCCGTGGCGAGGGGATCGGCGCCGACCTGGTCAGCACCGCACTGCAGGTCATCCGGCGCTGCAACCTCGGCATGATCACCTTCGGCAGCTGCGAACCGAGCCGAGCAGCGTTCTACCGCCGCCTCGGGTTCGCGATCGCATCGGTCGCGCAGCCCATCGACCTGTATATGGCCCTCGGGATCCACGCCATGGTGTCCACCCCCGACCACCACATCTTCAGCATGCGACAGGAGCCGCGATGACCAAGGACATCCACCGCGCCGAGGACGCCGACGATCTCACCGAGGTGACCGGAGCCGATCTGCTCAAACCGCTCAAGGAGCTCGAGCCGACAGACGATCTGATGGATGCTCTGAGCCAAGCAGGTCGGATCACCGACGTCAGCGTGCTCGACCTGGCGCGGTGCCGCGCCGAGCTGGCTGACGCCGGCCTGGTGGTGCCGGACTTGAACGCCCTCGCGAATGAGCTGGCCGAGGGCCGCGAGCTGCGCGGTACGACGGCGTCAGTAGGCGCCGTCACCGCCGTCCTGACCCTCGCAGCGGCCCTCCTCCTGGGCGTCGTGTGGTCAGGGGCCGAGCTCATTGATCTGGACTTCCTCGACAGCCTCGCCTCCGGCACGACCGTCGTCATCGCCACCCTGGCCGCGATGGCGGCCGCCTTGGGTGTCTGGTGCGTCAAGGTCGCCGAGGTCAGCGTCAGCGACCTCTTCACTCACCAGACGACGCTCCCAGCCCTGACCAGCCATCGCCGCGCGCTGGGCATCATCACGGGGTGCGTGAGCCAGGAGCCACTCTCCTGGGAAGGGCGGCCCCTGCTGCAACGGGCGAGCGCTGCGGCGTCGTCGATCGCCCGCAGTGAGGTCTGGTCCTCGGAGATGTTCGACACGCATCGCGTACGGGTCGACCTGGTCGAGGAGGTCCGACTGGTCGCTGAGCGTGTCCGGGTGCTGACCTCGGGCACGAGCGGCGGCAACGTCACCAGCGCGGAGATGCGCAAGGCCCTTCTCGATTCGACCACGGCACGGCTGGCCGCGCTCCAGCAGTACCGCGACCAGGTGATGGCCGTGCAGCGAGCGGCCGACCGACTCCACCGGGCAGAGCTCGAAGAGATCGGCTCGGACAGGTTGGTCGACTGGCTCGCCAAGACGGGCGCCGACGAAGGTCAGGTCGCTGAGCTGAACAGCATGGCGGCTGAGTCACGCGCGGCCGCCCAGGCGATCGCCGACACGCTCGCCGCGATGCAGCCCACGTCAGCCATCTTGACGCATCGGCGCACCGATGAGAGCGGCACCTAGGAAGACACACAACGGCACTTGGATGGGGCCCCGCGAGCGTCTCTCGCGGGGCCCATCGGCTTCCAGGGCCCGGCTGCATCGTGCAGGGTTGCGTCTGGTCGAGGCGTGGCGGGCGCGGGCGACCAGGTCGTATCCCTCGGACCTGGCCGCCGCAGCGCGGCCGGTGCGGCTGACGTTGTTGGCGGCGTTGTGTTGGACCCGGCAGGCTGAGATCACTGATGCGCTGGTCGATCAGCTGCTCGCGCCGATCTTGAAGATCAACACCCGCGCAGACCCGAAGGTCGAGCGTGAGCTGACCGAGGATCTGCGCCGGGTGCGAGGCAAGGAGGGCATCTCGTCCGGGTGCTCGCCCAAGCGGCGGTCGAGCACCCGGACGAGATGGTGCGTACGGCGTCGTTCCCGGTGGTCGGCGAGGGCACCCTGCGCGACCTGGTGCGTGAGGCCAAGGCCAACCAGCGGGCCTTCCCAGGCCCGTGTCCGTACGGTGCTGCACTCCGGCTACGCCCACCACTACCGGCGGATGCTGCCCCGCTGCTCGCGGCGCTGGAATTCCAGTGCAACAACACCGTCTACCGGCCCGTCATGGACGCCCTCGATCTGCTGGCCCGTTACGACGGCGTCGACGGGAAGCACCGCTTCTACGCCCCAGCCGACCAGCCGCCAATCGACGGGGTGGTCCCGGCCGCGTGGCGCGAAGCGGTGGTCGACGAGCAGGGCCGCATGGAGCGGGTCCCCTACGAGCTGTGCGTGTTGGTCGCGCTGCGTGACGCGGTCCGCCGCCGCGAGGTATACGTCGCCGGCGGCCTGCGGTGGCGCAACCCCGAAGACGACCTGCGCGGCGTCGGCGCCTTGTTCTCGGACGAGCATCCCGCCATCAACGCGTGGAGCAACATCGGCACAAGCGGCGCGGTGGCCTTCCGGAAGAATCCGATTCCCTCGATCTTTCGCATCGATGATCAGGTCTCAATCGTGGTTGGACCAGCCGCGCTGCTCAACTGGCGGGCTGGATGTCGGTCGAGTCCAGCGCTCGGCGGAGCGCCTTGGCCAGTGTGATGCCGTCACCGGTCGCCCAGAAGTGGGCGTAGAACAACCGGGGTTCCTCGGTGAAGGAGTGGTTGTGGACCTCGACGAGGGCGATGCCACCTTCGCGGAGCGCACGGATGACCTGCTGTACCTCCGGTGCGGTCATGGCGAAGTCGCCGTTGACCGCTGCGCGACCGCCGCCGAGGGGCTGGAAGTTGATCGCAGTGGTGAGTCCGAGCGTCGGGGGCAGGACGTGACCCTCTGCGGTCATGGTCTCGGCGCGGGCGACGCTGAACTTGTAGATCCCGCCATCGGCGGTGCCCGTGCGGCCTATCGCCTTGTCAATGCCGGCAGTGTCGAGGTCGACCGGCGGCTGCGGCGCGGGCTGCGCGGGTGCAGGGATCCCGGTGGCACCCAGCGCCGCCTTGAGCCCGCGGGCGAGCTCGGCGGGGTCATCGCCCATGGCGTGGATGTGGGTCCACCAGATCGCCGGGTTCTGCCGCAGGAGGTGCTTGTGTACTGCGGTCTGCTCGATCCCGTGGGCTTGCAGCGCGTCGGTGACCTTGGGCAGTTCGGTCTCGGTGACCACCAGGTCGCCCATGAGCATGACGCCGTCGCGGTACTTGGCGAAGGCGGCGTAACCGCCCAGCGACAGGCCGGGCTTGATTGCCACGCCGTGCGAGGTGACGTGCAGGTCGGTGCGAGGCAGGCCGATCCGGTAGACGGTGTTGTTGTCGCCGAACGTCCCGGTCCGCCCCAGCGCGTCGGTTACAGGCTTCCAGTCCGCGTCCGTTGTGGGAATCGGCTCGTGGCGCCCGTGACCCGGACTGGAGTGGGTCGCTGCCGCCGGTTCAACTGTGTCTGTGGACGTCCCGCAAGCTGCGAGCCCGACCAGCAGCAGTGCTGCCAGCGGTATGGCTCCCCGACGAACCGTGCGGGCGATCATGAACGACATGGTGCTTTCCTTCCCGAGGGACTCCAACGGAGCCAGAGTATTTTTTAGGTTGCACAACTTCTCCATCGTCGTACCCCGGATGTCCACCGCTGATCAGAGCCCGTTCGTGAAGGCGTAGGTACTGGGTACATCGGGTGTCTGGTCCGCCGGGCGGCGGCCGGCCGAGGGGTCGCTGGGAAGGTCCCAACGGGTGGATGCGGTCAGCGCAGCGGGTGTTGGGGCCGCACCGCCATCAGCGCTGTCTTGTCCGTTATCCGCGTAGGACCCGCAGCCGCTCGTCAGGGCCAGCGCGAGGACGCCGGCGCCGAGGGAACTGAGCCGTCGGTGAGGTGTTGAGCGGGTCATGATTCAGTCTCCGCCCTCAGGCGCTGGCCGCAGTGGGTGTAGAGCGCGTCGTAGATGTAGGACGCGCGCCCCAGGAGCACCTGGTCGTCGGCCTCGACGAAGGGCCCGGCCGCTCCGAGTGCGGCCAGGGCGGCGCCGAACGGGTGGGTGTCGACGTCAGTGCTGACGTCGGCGGCGTGCACGATATGGGCCATCGTCGTCAGTGCCGGGTCGGTCAGGCCATAGGCGTCGATGAGCGTTTCGAAGGTGCACCACTCGCCACCGGCGGGGTTCGGCTGGTGGGTGTATGTCGCGCCGGGGGCGTCGAAGCTGATTGCACCGATCTCCTGTGCCGTGGCAAGGACATCCGCTGCGGGGACGTAGATGATCTCGGCCTCGGGGTCGATGAATCTGCGGATCAGCCACGGGCAGGCGATCCGGTCGGTCTTGGGGCGTTCACGGGTGATCCACTTCATCGAGTTCTCCTAGAAGACGGACTAGAAGACGGACTGGACACCGAAGACGCCAAGCCCGATCAGGGCACACAGGCCGATGGTTCGCATCGACTTCCAGTTGCGAGCGAACATCAGGTAGCAGGCCAGCGCGGTGATCGCGAACGCCACCGGATCCCACGACGACACCACCGGCAGGTCGAAGTGGAGCGGGCCAGCGTCGACGGAGCGAGACCGGTCGAAGAGCGTGTGCAGCGCGAAGTAGACGGCGAGGTTCCCGATCACGCCGACGACGGCGGCCGTGATTCCGGTCAGGGCGCCCGCGATGCTCTTGTTGCCCCGCAGCCGCTCGACGTACGGCGCCCCGAGGATCACGAACAGGAAGCAGGGCACGAACGTCACCCAGGTCACCAGCAGCGAGGCGAGCACCGCGGCGACCCAGGGGTTGAGGTCGCCGGGGTGGCGGTAGGCGCCGACAAAGGCGACGAACTGGACGACCATGATCAGCGGCCCTGGCGTGGTCTCGGCGAGCGCGAGGCCCCGGACCATCTCCCCCGGCGCGAGCCAGTGGTAGACGGAGACGGCCTGCTGGGCGACGTAGGCGAGCACGGCGTACGCGCCGCCGAAGGTGACCACCGCGGCGCCGGAGAAGAACAGCCCCTGGTCGACGAAGACGGGGGTCGAGCGCACGAACAGGGCGAAGAGTGCCACCGGAACGAACCACAGCGTGAGCCCGATCGCCAGAACTGCGAAGGACTTGCGCTTCGAGGGCAACTCGTGGTGCAGGTGGTCGTCGGAGATCAGCGGCGCGGGCCCGTCGTCGGCCGGCCCGTGGCTGCCGCCTTCGGCGAACTCCTTGATGCGTCGGGACAGCAGCCAGCCGAGGAACCCGGATGCGAAGACCACGGCCGGAAAGGGAACGCCGAACAGCGTGAGCGCGATGAAAGACCCGACGGCCAGCGCGATCAGTGCGGGATGGGTCAGGGACCGCTTGCCGACGCGGTGGACGGCCTGGGCGACAATGGCGATGACCGAGGGGGCGACTCCCGCGAAGAGGGCGGTGACGGTCCCGGAGTTACCGAAGGCGACGTAGATCGTCGAGAGCACCAATAGAGCCAGCATGCCAGGCAGGACGAACAGTCCGCCCGCGATCAGCCCCCCGCGGGTGCCGTTGAGCAGCCACCCGACGTAGGTGGCGAGTTGCTGGGCCTCGGGGCCGGGGAGCAGGGTGCAGAAGTTCAGGGCGTGCAGAAACCGCTTCTGGCCGATCCATCGCTTCTCGTCGACCAGGGTGTGCTGCATGACGGCGATCTGGCCGGCAGGTCCGCCAAAGGTCTGCAAGGAGATCCCAAACCAGGCCTTCGTGGCCTCGCCGAGCGGGATGACGTCGTCGGGGCGGGTCTTCAGGAGAGTCAAGGGGTGTCCGTTCCGGTGAGTAGGGACCGTCGGAGGTGGTCGTGGACGGCGTCGAAGATCGGGGCGGTGAGCTCAAGGACTTCGGGGTCGGCATGGGCTATCGAGAGGGCACGGAGGATCAGGTCGAAGCCGGGGGGCTTCGGGGGCGTCGTAGACGTCGTCTTCGATGTCGGCCTCGTGCACGATCGCGGCGATCCGCCACAGCACCGGGTCGGCCAGGTCGTAGCGGCGCAGGATCGTCTCGAACGAGCAGTCGTTGCCGTGATGGCCGAGGTCGATGCCGCGCATGTCGAACGGCGTGGAGTCGTCGGGTACGTCGTCGGGGTCGGTGACGAACACGAATTCGGCGTCAGGGTCGATGTGGCGGCGGATCAGCCAGGCACAGGCGGCCCGGTCGATGTGCACTCCGGCGCGGGTGGCCCATTTCATCGGACCACGTCCTTCCAGTTCTGGTCGGCACTGTCGGAACCGACAAGCGTGGATGCGAGCACTGCGAGCGCCTGGCGGGCCTGCTCGCGTTGGGCGGGTCGGAAGAAGTCGCGCCGGCGGATGCGGTTGTTCTCCGCGCGGAGGCGCCGCAGGATGCGGGCGCGCTCGACGCCGGTCGCGGTGAGTGCACCGGTCGCCTGGTCGATCAGTGCGTCGTATTCCGCGGCGCGCGCTTCGTTCATCGATCGTGCCAGCTCGCGCTCCTGCGCTCTGGTGATGGGTCGTGCGAGCCAGACCCCGGCAGATCCTCCGGCGCGGATCGCCTCGTCCGCGGCCCACTCGAGTTGCTCTCGGGTGCGGGCGTCGGCGGGCAGCGCGACCAGGCCGTCGGCGAGTTGGGCGACGCCAAGCCGCTTGAGCTTGCGCCACAACGCCAGTCGCGGTGCGGACCCCATTGTAACCACGGTTACATCGGCGTGGAACTGGGGTACCGTGCCAGCGAGCGATCTCGTCGGAGTGCACCGAGGCCGAGGCCCAGCGTCCCGCGGTGCGCTCGGAGTCCCCGGCGCGGGTGTAGCGAGCGAGCATGTCGCTGCTGGTCCACCTGGCGAAGGACCCTTCTCCAAGGCCGCGCTCCCGAGCCCGATGAGCAGGTGGGACTTGCCGGTGCCGGAGTCCCCGATCAGGCAGAGCGGCTGGCCCTTGCGGACCCGCTCGCCGGTAGCGAGGGCGAAGATGATGGCGGGGTTGACGTTGGGGTTTGCCTCGAAGTCGAAGACTGCGATGAACTTCTGCCGCGACCTCGAACCTCGACCTCGAACCTCGACCTCGGGCGTCGACATCGGTCACGGACCCGACCGGACTGGGTTCAGATTGAGGGACTGAGCTGTGCTGTGAAGCGATGACTCGACGGCACGGTCATCCCATCTTGTCCACTGGCCGGGCACGGCCCGGGTCAGCGTGCCCCGCCACTCGGCCACATAGCACTGAGGGAACCATCGTTTGAGCAGGTCCAGCATGATCGGTACGGCAGTGGATGCCCCCGGGGAGGCTCCCACCAGTCCAGCGACGGTGCCGTCTGCGCCCACGACAAGCTCGGTGCCTTGCTGTAGAACGCCGATCCGGTGCTTGTTCGGAGTGACGAGCTGAGCTCGCTGTCCCGCGGGAACGAGGTCCCACTCGCTGGGGTCAACATCTGGGTAGAATCGTCGAAGCTGGTCGAACTTGGTGCGAGGACGAGCGAGAAGTTCCCCGATCAAGTACCCGACCAGCGACAGGTTCTGAACAAGCGCCGCGGCGATCACGTGCAGGTTGTGCCAGCGCAGCGTGCGGAAGACGTCGCTCAAACGGCCGTGCTTGAGCAGTTTCGTGCTGAACGTCGCGTACGGGCCGAACATGAGGTAGCCCTTGCCGTCGACGATGCGCTTGTCCAGATGTG
Source organism: Nocardioides panzhihuensis (assembly GCF_013408335.1). Classification (NCBI taxonomy): domain Bacteria; kingdom Bacillati; phylum Actinomycetota; class Actinomycetes; order Propionibacteriales; family Nocardioidaceae; genus Nocardioides; species Nocardioides panzhihuensis. The sequence continues at coordinate 63,100 of NZ_JACBZR010000002.1, forward strand.
GCACTGACATGGGCGGTGCACCCACTCGGGCCTGGCTGTAGACCTTGCCGTCGTGCTGACCTACGACCGCAGGAGTCTCGGAGCGTAGAAAGGCCGCCCCGACCGGGAGGACCGCGTAGCCTCGAACTTCTGGGACCTTGGCCTTCTGGAGCAGGTTGAGCGCGTATCCCCCAGCACCGATGAAGACCCGTCGGCTTCGCATCGTCCACGGTTTGCCCCCGCGAATGCCGCCGACGAGCCATCGCCCGTCGGCCTCGCGGGTCAATGTGCGTACGTCGTGGCCCATCCTGACTTCTCCGCCGGCTTGATCGATGATCTGCACCATGGCCCGCGTCAACGCACCGAAGTCGACGTCGGTGCCGTCAGCGACGCGAGTGGCCGCGATGCGATCGCCTGGCTCCCTGCCCGCCATCAACAACGGTGCCCAGGCAGCAATGGTCGCCGGATCCTCGCTGAACTCCATGCGCGAGAAGAGCGGATTCTTGGTGAGGGTCTCGAACCGCTGGCGCAGGTAGGTGACATCGTGCTCGCCGAAGACCACGTTCATGTGCGGTGTCGAGTGGATGAATAAGTCCGGGTCGAGCAGTCCAAGGTCTGCGAGGTAGGCCCACCACTCCCGCGTCACCAAGAACTGCTGAGCGATGGTCGTCGGCTTCGTGTCGTCTGTGGCCTCAGGCATGTAGTTCAGCTCGCAGTAGCCGCTGTGGCCGGTCCCAGCGTTGTTCCACGGACCGCTGCTCTCGGTCGCCAGAGCGTCAGCCCTCTCGACCAGGATCACTTTCCAATCAGGTTCAAGCACCGCGAGCATGGAGCCCAGCGTTGCTGACATGATTCCGCCTCCCACAAGCACGATGTCGGCGTCGATGTCGGCGTCGATCGCCTCTTGCCCCGCTGCCGCTCGGTTGAGTTCGTGTGTCATCTGGCGTCCTCCTGGACGTTGCCTGCAACCGTCCTCGTGGACGCGTGTTTCCAGCCTGACTCTCCAACCATCGTTCCGTCCAATGAACTTTTTCCGTCATACAATCCAGTTATGCATCAATGGTCAGAGCGGCTCGCTCCCCACCTGGCAGCCTTGGTCGCGTTGGCCGAATACGACGGCCACATGACCCGAGCAGCCGAAGCGCTCGGTGTCCCTCAGTCGTCGATGAGTCGCCGCGTCCACGCACTGGAGCAGGCACTGCGAGTGCCCCTGCTGATCCACGACGGCAGGATCGTCCGGCTCACCCCCGCAGCCCAGGACCTCGCACGCGCCGCACTTGACCCTCTGCGTCAACTCGACCTGGCTGTCGGGGTCATCACAGGCGAAGCAGACCCCGACCATGGCACCGTCAGCCTCGGCTCTCCCCTCACCATGGGATCAGTACTCATTGCCGACCTGCTCGCCGCTTTCAGGCGACGCCACCCCGGCATCCGAGTGGCGCTGAAACAGGCCCACGGCGCTGAGCTCTCGACCGACCTGCTCGCGGGACGCCTCGACCTGGCGATCGCGATCCCGCCACCCCAGCGCCTTCGACACCAGATCATCGGAACACAGCAGATCTATGCGGTACTCCCAGTCGAACACCGCTTCGCCGATCGCACCAGCGTCCAGATCCACGATCTGAAAGACGAGGTCTTCATCGCCAACCCGGCTAGCTACAACCTTCGCCAACTCACCGAAGCATGGTGCCAAGAGGCAGGATTCGTCCCCACCATCACCCTCGAAGTCACCGAGTTCACCACCGTACGAGCACTCATCAGCCGCGGCCTCGGCATCGGCCTACTTCCCCGCGACGAACAGCTCCCCGAAGGCGCCGTAGAGCGCCCATTAGCCGGGAACCGGTACCAACGAGACATCGCTCTCGCTTGGGGCGCGACGGTCGAAACCCCCGTCACACGGCAGCTCTCGACCTTCCTGCTGAACGAGTTCACGCCGCGCCGCTGAGCCAGCCCGGCACGATAACCGTTCCGGAGCAGACGATGACTTCGAACTCGTCCCAGCCACCGATCAACCTCCCTGGTCACGAGTACGTACGCACCTAGCGCCGGGCGTAGCACCACAGTCGCCCGCGAACGGTGGCACCAGCAGCGCCTCGAGCAGTGCTCCTCACGCAGTTCGACCGGGCATACCTCGGCGGCCAGCCAGTCGGCAAGCGTGTCCTCGTCGCCCTCGCTGAACTCGCGGAACCCGAACGCACCACGGATCTGGACCCGATGGCGCTTGAACGCCCGACCCTGCCAGTCGTAGTCAGCGAGCAGGTCGGGCTCAACCGCCAGCTGCTGCGCGACGTACGCCACGGCCGGAGGCGGCAGCTCCTCAGCCGAACGCGGAAACGTGCCTCTAACTCGAAGAACTTCAGCAGCAGGGCGAACCCGAGCCGTGTCGCCCCGGACTTGTTGCCGACAAGGAGCCAGTCCTCGTCGACCAAGGTCCACGAACCAGCCAGATCCTCGGCCGACCACTCGGTGCGCACAACGACGAACCGTAGGCACATCTGACGACGACACGCCAGAACCTGCGACCGCTACTTGTCACTCGGCGACAGCTTCGGGAGTACCGGGCTTTGAGGGGCACTCGGGGAGCAGCGGGCCGCGTGGCGAAGCCCTCGTGCTCGGTGGCCCGAGCTACGTGCTCCCCGAGGAGCTTGGGTGGGTCTTGAGTTGTCTGGGGTTGCGGGTGAGGCGGGGCTTCCGCCCCACCCGCAGTCGGCCTTCCCCGAGCCACGTGACCTGTTCCAGGCCGCATAGGTACGGCCGGTGGCAAGGCCAGCGCAGCTGGGCATCGCTTCCCTTGCCGCCGGCCCGGCGCGGCCTAAGGTCGATGAGCGGCCCGGGGACGGCCGACTGCGGGGGAGGAGCCGCATCGTCGTGCGCTCCCACAGTTACTAGGCCGAGCCCGTTCCTCGGCTCGCATCTGCGGAGTCGTCAGTCAGTAGCCCACGGGAGCTGCAGGACGGCGACGCCGATCCACACGGTGGCCGCCCCGATGCTCGCGAGCACCGTCGCCGAGGGCAGCAGCAGCCGAGGATGCCCGAACTCGTGCCCCGCCCATTCCTGGGCGTACGTCATCCACCAAAGGAGCCCCGCACCAACGGTGCACACCATCGCGCAGATCACGAGCACGCTCATTGCCAGGGTCATCATCATTGATCGCGCTCCGATTCCTTGTCGGAATTGCGCCGCCGCCGGCCGCTGCGGGTCCGGTCGGCAGCGTTGCGGTCGTAGGCAGCGACCTGGTCCGGGGTGAGGGCGTCGTGGAGCTGGTCGCTGACCTTCACAGCGTAGGACTCCGCGGCGAGGCCGCCCGGGATCCCGGAGGCCGTCCCCGGCGACGGTGTCGTATCGAGGGTTGCGCGTAGGCCGTCCCGTGCAGTCCGACCTGGTGGCCGTGGAGCGTCTTCCCACTGTCGGGCCCTGGCCGCCTCGACGACCGAGGGGGGTCGCGGGATCTCGGTGAGCGCACGAGCGGCGCCGGCCGCCTGGCCGCGTCCGCGGCTCGAGGCGAGGGGGAAACCGCCGCGGCCTTGGAGCTGGGTGTCAGGGCGGTCGACCTCCTGGTTGGCGCGACGGCCGACCTGATGGCCAACCTCGTGGGCGGCCGCGATCAGGGCGCGCTGCTCGGCTGCAGCCAGGGTGATGTCGCTGGAGGTGGCCTTGGCTACGACAGCCAGGCCACGTACGATCTCGCTTTGCTGGGCGACGACGTCGCGGCTCGCCGCAGCGGCAGCCTTGGGGTCGGTGTCGACCATGGTCCGCATCGCGTTGTACAGCTTGCCGAGTGAGTCACGGTGGTTGTCGAACTGGTAACCCTCCCCGGCTGGCCCGGCCAGTCGCTCGACGTGTTCGAGGGCCTCGATCCATGAGGCGGCCAAGGGCCGCAGAAGGCGTACCCCCATCTGGGGCTCCTGGTCGGCCGCGGCCGAGCTCAGTCTGATCGGGGCTACGAGCCGGCTCAGCTGCTGCATCGCCGGCGCGATGTCGTGGACGCCGCGCACCAGCCGGACCTTTGGCCCTGCTGGTCCAGTCGGAAGGGAGTCGTCGACGGACTCGAAGGGCTGGGCGCGCAGGGTGTCGGCGGCCTCGCTGGTGGTCTGCCAGCGTGCGACCCGCACGGTGTGCCCCGCGATGAGGCGCGCCGTGAGGGCGTCCTGACGGGCGGCGCCCGGGCTGTGGGGATCGGTGGCCTGGAGGCCAGATCGGCGCAGCCCCTCATCGAGCACGACGACGGCCTCGGCAGCGGTGGCCGTGTCGGCCAGGACTGGCCACAGCGTTGCCGGCTGGTAGAACCAGTCCTGCTCACCGGTGGTGAGGACGTGGTTCGCGGCCGCGAGCTCGATGGCGGCCTGCCTCCACAGCTCCAGCTCTTCGTCGACACGGGCGCTCTCGCCTGGCGAGCTCTGCTCGCCGGCGGCCGGTCTCAGGACGTCGAGCGGGCTCTGCCGCTCTTCTCGGGGCAGCCGGCCGCGTTCCTCGATCACGCCCATGAGCAGCGGCAGGGTCTCATGGCCCAGATTGGAGACCTTCACCCTTGCTGCTGTCGTGGGTTGCGTGCCAGGAGTCGCCCAGAGCCGGATGCGGTCCGAGAGCGCGTCGAGGACGGCTTCTCTGCGCTGCAGCAGCAGTCGCCGCTGGGCGTCGGTGCCGAAGTCGTGGCTATCTCTCCCTGAGTGGCGACGTGCGCTCATGTGGCTGAGCAGCTCGTGGAGCGCCGCGGCCGCGGCCTCCTGGTGCTCTCCGTAGGTCCCGAGCATGCGACGAAGATCCTGCCTAGGCGCTCACGCCGGCGGCGGGGTGGTCACCGAAGACGGCGCGAGCCTCCTCCGCGAGGACCAGTGCGCGAAGCGCCCGCAACCGATGTGGCAGGTCGAGCGCGTCGAGCCCGACCGTCCGCAGGTGGTCGACCAGCTGGTCGAGCAGTTCGCCGGCCTCCTCACGGGTGGTCGGCTCGTCGATGGCGATCTCGCGGGCGGGAGGCGCGGCGCCGAAGTCGTCGAGCTCACCCCAGGCCTGCCCCAGCAGGGTCTGGGCCCTCAGCCCGATCAGCTCCAGTGGCAGAGCGGCGAGGATCGCATCAGCCGACGTCCGGGCGGCGCTGGTCGCGAGATGGGCTTGGAGATCGGCCTCGAGGTCGGGCTCGTTGCTGGGAGCGTTCATGTGCACCATCGTGCGCTGTTCTCCCCGCTGGATCGAGGCCAATCTTCGAACCTGTGGATAACTCAGTCGCGAACGATGCCTGTGGACAGTAACTGGCCCGTCTCGGTCACGGCGGATTCAGCGTTCGTCAGCGGGTACGTGCCTGCCCGCGCTGCTGGTCCCGGTTCTTCTGATGGATCAGGTTCTTCTTCGAGGTCTGGCGCCCGCCGGATGCCTGCCACGCCGACAGCTGGCGCTCGACCGGCTGCGGGTGTGACTCATCGGCCAGCCGTGAGGCATGAGCTGGCTCGCCCGCGCCCTCGGCGGCCGGCTCGGCGTGCTCGGCCTCGGCCGGGCTCTGGACCGACTCCTCGGCCTGCTCCCGCTCGTCGACCGCGGCCGCCCGGGCCTCTTCGTCCCGGGCACGCTCCTCGTGGGTCTCCGCGTCCTCGCGGTGAGCAGCGCGCTCGCCGAGATCCTCGGCGTAGCCGGCCTCGAGCGCAGCCTTGTTGGCCTCGCTGATCCGGCTGGTGTCCGGCACGTCGATGCCCCGGGCGCGCAGCTGCTCCTCGATCTGGGCGGCCGCCTGCGCGGCCCGTGGGTCCAGCTCGCGGTGAGCGACTGCGGATGCGTACCCGTCGATCCAGTCGGGGCCCGCCTTGGCGGCCGCCGCCCACGCGCCGGCGGCGAGCTCCGCCTCGGCCTGGAGCTGACGGCGGACCTGCTCGGTGCGGGTCTCGGACTCGGCCTGGGCCGTGGCCAGTGCGCGAGCTCGGCGGATCGCGATCTGCTCGGCCGCGGCGAGCGCGACCTGCAGCGCGGCGGCTGTCTTGCCGCCCATCTCCCTGGTGACCTCTTCCATGGATCTTTCCCCCTGAATCGTGTTGGTCGGGTGATCTCTACTGCTCTATGCGGCTCTCTATGCCGCAGTTGCTCCGGGTGGCTGGCGGCATCGTGAAACGACCCCGCTATCGCTCGTGACCGCGTTCGCCGTCGCGCTGTCGCTGGCCTGGGCGCGGTGGCGTCTTCGGGACGCCCGTACCCGTGTTCCCTCGCGCGGCCTGCTCCTTCTGCCAGGCGAGCTGCTCCGCGATCGTCGGCGGCCGCTGCGGCGCCGAGCCGCTCTGCGTGTTCGCCTGTTCGGCCGGTCGTTGCGCCTCGGCCACCGCAACCAGGCCGCGGGACTCGCCGTCGCGGTAGGCAGACAGGAGCTGGTCGGCGGCCGCTTGGGCGCGTCGGGCGTGCTGCAGTCGACCCGCCTGCTCGTGCGCCGCCTGGATGGCCATCGCGGTGCGCCCCAGCTGGGCGATCAAGATGAACACCGCGGCGTAGCCACCCCGCGACGCCAGGTAGGCACCACCGATGGCTCGTGCCGCGGTGGCGAAGGGCGCCGGCCCAATCAGGGACTGCTTCAGCGCGGGCTGCCCGGCACCCATCTGGTGCTGCGCCGAGGCCGCGAGCGACCGGCTGGCCCGGTGCAGCGGACCCCGCCCATCCGGCTCGAGCCGGTCCGCGAGCACCGAGAGAGTGCCGGCTGCATCCGACGCGATCCGTGACCACGTCGCGGCGTCGCCGGCGGGTACCTGCTCGAGGTTCTTGCGAGTGCCGGCGATCACCTTGGCGCTCGAGCGCCACAGCTCAGCCTCCACCGCCTCATCCGGGGTGGCTGCTTCCGCGTCACGGCCGAGCGACTTCGTCGACCGGGCAGGCGCACCCGCCTCGGAGGCATCCTGAGCGCTTCGCCAGGCGGCCGCGTTCTCCGCGGCCTGGTCCTCGGTGGGCTGTTCCCACCGCTTCCGCAGCTGCACCAGGGACAGGTCTTTGGCGACGTTGCGACCAGAGATCCGCACCAGGGTGCCGTCGGTCTCGGCCGGGCCCAGCGCCACCGAGTAGCCCTTGGCCTCGGTCCTGGCCCCGCGACCCCAGTTCGGGAAGACCAGCACGCCCGCGTCACCAAGGGCCTCGACGAACTCAGCCTCGTTCGTGGCTTGGGCCCCCGCCGAGCGCAGCAGGCTTTCGAGGCGCTCACGGGTCGGCGCGTACGACGCTGCCGACCGGGCCGCGGGGATCTCGATCCCGGGCTCGCGTGGCTCAGCCTGACCTCGGGTGGCCGTCTCCTCGGCCGCGCGCCCGGCTCGCTCGTACTCACCGCGCGACAGCCCGCGGGTGCCCGCCCCGCGGCCCGTGCGGTACAGGTCGAACTCGTCCTCGAACCGCTCGGCGATCGCGCGCAGTCGCTTCCCGGGACCGACACCCTTCGAGGTCCACAGCTCACCCTCGTTGACCCGGGTGCCGTCCTCCCGGGTCAACGTCAGCATCAGGTGCACGTGGTTGTCCGAGTGCCGAACCAGCGCCCACGGCACCCCCGCCTTGTCGGGGGTCTCGGCCAGGCCGAGCTCGGCCAGCGAGGCACGGGCGACCTTGTGCCACTCCTCATCGGAGAGCAGCCGGTCGGAGCCTCGCTCACCCTCCACGCCCTTGTCGACGGCCATCACCAGGTGCATCACGTCGCCCTTGTTGCGACGGTGGCCTGCCAGCCGACGAGGTGCGTCGAGCTCCTGGCCGAGCTGGTAGAGCTCGGCCTTCGACAGCTGCTCACCGGTCTTCCAGGACTCATCCCAAGCAGCCACGAGGTGCGAGTTCTCGTGGGCGTGGGTGAAGCCCTTCTCGTCGAACGCGTAGTAGACGAGGCCCTGGATCCGCGACCCTCGCGGGGCCTCCTTGATGATCACTCGCCGGCCCTCTCGGGGGCGGCCGCCGGCGACTCCTCGACGGGGTCGGTGTGCTCGTCCTTCGGGCGTCGCGGGTCGAGCAGATTCGCCACCTGAACGGCTCGACGGATCAGCTGCAGGGTCTCGGCCAGGACCTGCTCGGTCTCCGCGTGCAGGTGTCGCTCGCTGTGGGTGTAGTGGGTCAGCTGGTTCAGGTTGCGGGCGACACCACGGGCCTGACGGACTACTGCCAGCAGCTCTGCCGCGGCCGCGTTCCGCCACTCCAGTGACACTGCCATCGACACGCCCCTGCCACCTGACACCGCACCCGCGCCGCCGGCGCGGGGTGCCATGTCAGGGGCCTCCTCTGCCATCCCGACAACCGCCAGGTACGACGCCGCTGTCAGGCCGGCCGCGTCGGCGCGCCGACCGATCTCGCCAGCCTCTGCCTCGGTCAGACGGACCAAGACTTGGACCGGGCGGCCGCCCGGGACGCGCTCACGACGATGCATCGGCGGCCTCCTTCCTGACGTCTCTCAGGCCTAGCGCAGCGTTGAATCCTGAGACCCATGGTCTCAGGCCGCGGCGACAGCCGCAAGGATCAGATATCTGTTCCTCTACTTGCTCACGGAGTGCCTTGAGACGCGCAGCGTTCGGTTCGCCGCAGAGCTGGTTCGCGACGGACTGCCGGCACCCTTCGGGCGCCGACAACGATGGCCCGCTCCGCGGGCCGCCCTTGCGGGCGCGGGAACGGGGGAGGGCTGCCCCCGGCGAGACATCATCCGGACCCGACAGACTGCGTCAAGGGCTGCGCCCCGCGACCCCGAAACTTCTGACACGCGCTCGCTCGCGCTCGCTTATTTCGCGTCAGAACTTTCGTGCCCGCGCCCTTCGGGTTGACGCACTCCGCCGCGCCCTGGTCCTAGCCGGTATCGGGGGCAGCGGGGAGGTGTGCGACAGCTCCGAGATGGCAGAGGTCCGTCACCGACAGGTGGCAGACGATCGGCCCCGAAACGGAGCCGAGGGAAGACCCGAGATCCGGGTCGGACCGAGCCATCGAACCGACACCCCGGAGGAACCATGACCGTCCTGCTGTTCGCTCTGACCGCCATCGGAGTCGGCGGACTCCTGCTCATCGAGAGCACCCCGAACCAGCGCAGCTACGACTGGGGCTGGCTCATCCTGATCATCGGGATCGGCGGATTCGGGCTCTGGTTCCTGGATGGGCTCGTCGGGGTGTCACTGACCATCTAGCCGGTCAGTAAGGACGCTCTTGATGCGCCGATCGCCGGCGCTCCTCGATCGCTTCGGCCAGGTCGCGATGGGCCTGCTCGCGTCCGAACTTCTCGAGCTTCTGCAGGCGCACGTACGCGGCCGTGACTCCGTCGCGGTAGCCGCGCTGCTCCGGCGAGCCGGGCGTCAGGCCGGCGTCGTACCTGAGGACGTCTGGGCCGCTGATGGTGCCCAGGTGCTTCATGCCGAGGTCGTACGCCGTCCGATACGCGTCAGTCGCCGTGGAGTGCGGCGGGTACGGCGTCGGCGGGTAGCGGCGTTCGCGGTGGTGCGGGTATGGCAAGGGGTCGCCTCCAGTAGTTGGATCGACCCCTAGGCGACCGAGTCTACGCTTCGAGGCCTCGGGGATCACCGAGGCTTGTCACGGCCGCCGCGCCGGCGCGCGTGAGCTCGCTGCGGAGGTGCTCGTCTTTGGCGAACGCCAGGACGCCGACGCCGGCGGCCGCGCCGGCCCGTACGTCGCTGGTGGTGTCGCCGAGGAACAGCGCCTCGCCAGGGTCGACCCGGAGCGAGCGCAGCGCTTGCTGCACCAGGAACGGATCCGGCTTCAGCCGGCCGACATCGTCGGGGCGACGACACGAGAGCACGGCGACGTGTCGGGTCCAGCCGTGGCGCTCGAGGAAGGCGATGACCGCCTGGTCGGAGTTGTTGCTCACGACCGCGGCCGGCATGCGTCGGCGGCTGATGAGCTCGAAGAGGTTCGTGGCGTGGACGCTCGGGGCACAGGTGCGAGCCGCGGCGACCTCGGCCCGGGTGCAGGCCTCTTCGACCTCAGCGACCTGCTCGGGATGGTGCTCGAGGACGTGCCGCAGGACTGCCAGGTGGTCGGTGGTCGTGGCGATCGCCGGCGGAAGGTCCAGCTGGCCGATGACTTCGCGAGCCGCGTCCGCGGCGCGCGCGTTGACCGGCGTCGGCATCAGCCGAGCAAGGGGCCCGTCGAAGTCGAGCAGGAGCGCCTCGGCGTCGGCGAGGAGCTTGGCCGCGGTGGTCACTGGTGCGCGGCAGATGGCGCGCCTGTCTCCCGAACTCGGCGAGCTCCTTCGCCGTGCGCACGATCCTCAGGTCGTCGGTGTCGTAGTGACCTCTGTTCCTCGGTCGCGACCGTGGTCCAGATGCTGTCGAACCAGCGCCGAGTCTGGTCGACGAACTGCGTATCGGCGGCCTCTGGGTCGCCGTCATCAGTGTGCTGGAACATCGCGGCATCCTTGCCCATCGGGTCGAGGATGGCAACGGTCTCACCGTCGATGCGTACGTCGTGAGCGACCACGGGGTAGAAGCCGAAGAAGACGTCGGTGCCGTTGATGATGAACGCCTTGAACAAGGGTGCCGTGCCATGGAGGCGGGTCTCGATGCTCGCCTCGGGGATGAGCTCGAGGTCGGCGAGCTCCAGGACGCTCTCGTGCAGCGCGCCGGCGTAGCGAGCGCTGATGTCGGCCATCCGGGCACGGACCGCGGCTGAGTCCTCGGGCCGGTTGTTGGCGAGCACGGGAAGCGACAGCGGCCGGCTCATGTCCGAGAGCAGCAGCCGGATCTGCAGCGACTTCGGCGTCAGCCGGCCGGCGCGGACCTTGTCCAGCGGTTCGGCGAGCACGCCGTACAACGTCTCCGACGTGTAGCCCACGAAGTCGATGGTGACGTGCTCGGCCTCGAAGGCCGCCTCGATGTGCGGCCGCAGGCCGACGGGTCGCTCGGTACGTACGCGAGCGAACACGCCGCTGCCCTGGCGCGAGACGGTGAGGCCCTCGTCCTTCAAGACTCGCAGCGCCTGCTGGATGGTCATCCGAGCAACGCCGTAGGTCTGGCTCAGCTCGTGCTGGCTCGGCAGCTTCTCGCCCGGCCCGATCTTGCGGGTCAGGATCGCGGCGCGCAGCGCCGAGGCGATCTGCTGATACGGCGGTCGAGGGTCGTCGGGGTCAAGGCTCACCGCACCAGCGTAACAACTTGCCTAGGTTGAATAGACCAATCGTTATTGACTTGGCTAGCCAGGCTAGGCAAGATGAAGTAAGGACAACCGGATAGCCCGAGTTCGAGGTGTAGACCCATGAGAGTTCTGAGCACCAACCAGCGCACTTCTGATGTCACGGCGGCCAGCTGATGTGGGCCGCAGACGCCGGCGCGGCACTCCGCGCGCGCCGCCAGGAGCAGACGGAGTCGGCGAGGCGAGCGCGGGCTGCGCTTGCGCTCACGCTGGCGAACCAGCTCGATCGTGGCGCCGCTCCCGAGGAGCTGGTCCTCGACGAGTATCGGACCGTCACCCGCGAGCACCGCGAGGTGGCCAGCAAGAGCCACGACTACAGCGTGGCTTCCGATGGTCACGAGGATGAGCGCGACGGTGTCGTCGACCTGGCGCTGCAGGGAGGTGCCCGATGACGCCGCGGCGTGGTCGACCTGGTCGGCCGCGACACATCGCGTACGGCGGCGACGCACCGCCCCGGGAGCAGATCCTCCACGCTGCAGCGCGGCTGTTTGTCGGGCGTGGCTTCGCGGCCACCTCGACGCGCGAGATCGCGGACGCTGTCGGGATCCGGCAGGCCTCGCTCTACTACCACTTCGCGAACAAGGACGAGATCCTCGCCGAGCTGCTGGAGCGGTCGGTGCGACCTACGGTCGACAAGATCGACAAGATCGAGCAGCTGGTCCCACCCGAGACCCACGAGACGGCGCTCTACCTCCTCGCCCTGGTCGACGTACGCACCCTGGCCACCGCGCCCAACAACATCGGCGTGCTCTCCCGCCTCCCCGACGTCACCAGCAGCGCGGCCTTCGAGCAGTTCCGCAACGACCGGTCCGAACTCGTCGATGCCTACGGTCGCCTTGGCGCCTCGATCGCGCGAGCCACGATCGTCGACCTCGTCGGTCGACGCAGCCTGGGCGAGATGCTCGTCCAGGTCGTCGACACCGTAATCAACGTGCGTTGCGCTGGCGAGCCCGCCGGCCCCCGGATGGCCGAGGCGGTGGCGACCACCTGCCTTCGGATGTGCGGCAGCGACGACCAGCAGATCATGGCCGCCTCGTCGGCCGCGACGCAGTTGCTCGAGGCCTTCCATGACGAGCCGCTGCACTGAGCGGGCCGGGACCGAACAGACGTACGATCTACTCGTGGCTTCCGAATCCGACCTGGTGACGCTCTACGCCAAGGCACGACCTAAGCCCGTCGACGGCGTCGACGACGGCCAGCGCCAGGAGATCACCGTTACCCGCGCGACCTACGCCGAAGCGCGCGAGGCCGTGGACGCCCGGGTCCCCGAAGGCTGGCAACTGCTCGGGCTCAGCACCTGGCCCTGCTAGAGCCGGGGTGCAAACGGACGTACAGCGTGAGACGATTTTCGCGAGTCGCACTCGGGTACGTCCGCATCCTTGGGGGATCGATCTTGGAACCGTTTGAGAACGTCGAGCAGCTGCACAGCGAAGTCGTCGAGATGATCGACGTCGTCACGAAGCTCCGGCAGGACGTGGAAGACCTGGTCGCGTTCCTGACCCACCTCGCCGACCAGCTCGACGGACTGTCGCCGGCGATGGATGTCGCCGTTGGCGAGTTGCGAGCTGCGATCCATCTCGCGCCCAGCGATGAGTTCGTGCCCGCGGCCCAGGCCGCGATCGCCTCGGTCCAAGCGGTGACACCGACGATCGTCACTCCTCTTGCCAAGCGCCGTGCGCGGCTGCGGAAGCTCGCCGCGCTCCATATCCGCGGCAGCCGCTGCACCTGCTGCGGAGAGATGCGAGTGGACTTGCTCCACCTCGTCGACCCCTACGACGACTGCAAGCTGGTGCCCTACCGCGAGGTTATCGAGGACGGTGATGACATCGTCTTGGTCCGCTGCAAGACGTGCATCTCCCTCGGCCGCGGCACCCTGGACTGCCCGTGCCAGACGATGAAGACGGTCTACGAAGAGCGACCTAACATCGAGGACGCGACGAGGCGCATCATCTCGGCACCCGACGGGTTCTACGGGAAGCAGCTCGCGCGGCAGCGGCGAGCGGCACACGGAGCATGACGGCCCGGAACTCCCGAACGTGTCCCCAGGGGCAAAGTACGGGGTCGAGAAGGATCGGACCAGGATTGAAACGCTAACTGAGGCTGGCCGGGCCTCTGGTCAGCAGCAGCGCCCTCCCTGCTGCGGGCCGGGCGCAGGCCCTTCGGTGCCTGCCTGTGGCGCCGTGAGTGGTCCGCAGGGCGTTCTCGGCGGCGGTGGCGGCTTCGCAGCTGCCAGGGCCGCGGCCATTGGGAGGGCCGTGCGGCGGATCTGGGTGACCTTCATCGGTTCTGGTCGTCCTTCGTGTCGGCGTCGTCGTTCCGGGTCGGCAGGGTGGGCGGAGCGGGCGGGCAGCAGTCGTGGTCGTCGGAGCGGCGGTGTCGTTTGGCGCTCGTGATCACGACGAGGACCAGCACCGCAATCCCGACGCCGACCACCCACGGGTTGCGGATGAAGCCGCCGAGGCCCGCGATGGCGCCACCGGCGATCAGGAGGGGCAAGAGCGCGCAGCAGGCGATCATAAGGATCGCGGCGCCCACACCCAGGAGCACGCCGCCGCCTCCAGACCGGTGGCCACGGTTGTCTTTCATCGGTGTTTCGGTCCTGTCCAATGGCGATTGGTGTCAGCAGTCGCAGGCGGGGGAGCCGGTGTTGTTGACGGACTCGGCCTGAGCTCGGTCATGGAAGCTCGCGTTGAGAGCGATGCCGATCTGGTATGCCTCAGCGACGGAGACGATCTCGGCGCCCGGGTGGCCAGCCAGCCAGTCGGCGGCGTCCTCAGGAGAGGTGAAGTAATGCACCTGGTTGCAGAACATGGAGCGGATCGAGGTGATCTGGCGGGGGTTGACCAGGGACACCACCGCGGTTGCTGGCTCGACCACGGTGGTGCCGGCGGTCGGGTCGATGGTGACTCGGATCGTCTCGCCGCTGACGGGCGAAACCGACTCGACGCGAGCCGGTCGCCCGATGAGGGCGGGGAAGATCAGGGTGTCCAGGGCACACCAGGTGTAGAGCTCCTCACCGGCCACGGTGAACCGGTGGCGGGTCGGGCGCAGGGTGAGGCCCTGACCGACGATGTGGCCCTGGTCGTCGTACTCGGTGTCCGGCACGGCGCCCAGGCCACTGCGTACGTCGCCAACGGTTCGGCCCGATGCGGTGGCGAGCTGCTCGACGGTGACGGGGTTGCCGTCGACGAGCAGCCGCAGCAGCGGGATCAACAGGCCGGCGTCGAGGCCGGTTTCCTCGGTATTGGCCAGCCGGTCAGTCAGGTCGATGCTGAGGTTCGACATTGCAATTCCTTCACTTCTCGTAAGTGGGTGGCGTGGGCTGTCTGGTGCGCGGGGTCAGGCGCAGCAGGACAGCTTCGAGACGTCGGTGGTGAAGGCCTTGGCGACGATCCGGATGCCTTCGGCCATGGTCAGGTACGGGGCCCACGAGTCGGCGACCTCTGTGATGGTCTTACCGAGCACGTGGACGCCGGCCGCAGCGAGCTCGCCGCCGTCCTTAGCGACCGCGGTGAGGCCGAGGATCTCGCCGGTATCGGCGTTGGCGACCATCTTGATGAACCCACGAGTGTCGCGATTGACCAGCGCCCGGGGCACGTAGCCCAGCGGCAGGACCCGGCAGTCGCAGCGGATCCCGGCCCCGAGCACCTGGGCCTCGGTCATCCCGACTGCGCCGATCGCGGGGCTGGTGAACGTCACCCGCGGTAGGCGGGTGTAGTCCACCGACCGTTCGGCGCTGGCGAAAGCGTTTTCGGCCACCATCGTGCCGTGGTAGGCCGCGACGTAGACGAACTCGGGGTGCCCGGTGACATCTCCGGCAGCCCAGATCCGCGGGTTGGAGGACTGCAACTGGTCGGTGACCACGATCTCCCCTGACTCGCCGGTCTTCAGCTCCACCGCCTCGAGGTTGAGCCCGTCGGTGACCGGACGGCGGCCCAGCGCCACCAGAACCTGGTCGGCGCTGAACTCCTGCACGCCCCCGGACACGGTCGCGGTCACGACTACCTGGCCGGTCGAGTCATCGCGTGTGACCTTCGTTGGCTGGGCCCGGCGCACAACCCGGATCCCCTCGTCAGCGAAGACCTCGGCCAGTGCCTTGGAGACCTCCGGTTCCTCCTTCGATGCCAGCCGGGACCGCACCAGGAGAGTCACCTTCGACCCCAGACGGGCGAACAGCTGGGCCTGCTCGAGGGCCACGTACCCGCCGCCGAGTACCAGCAGCGACTCCGGCACCTCGGTCAGCTCCATCGCCGTGGTGGAGGTCAGGTAGCCGACCTCCTCCAGATCCTCTATCGGCGGGGTCCACGGCTTCGCGCCGGTGGCGACCAGGTAGTGGGCGGCCTCGATGACCTCGACGCTGCCGTCGGCTGCGGTGACCTGAAGCAGCGGCGCCTCCGGGGTCCCAGTGAACGAGGCTTCGCCCTGCGCGACGCGCCACCCGTAAGCGTCGGCGACGTCGACGTACTTCTCATCGCGCAGCGCCTCGACCAGGTCCTGCTTGCCGCCGATCAGCGCCGGCATGTCTACCGCGGAGGCGGTGGCAGCGATGCCCGGGAACCGGGTACCCGCGTCCGTTGCGACGTGGCGTGCTTCGGCGGCAGCGATCAGGGCCTTCGACGGCACGCACCCGGTGTTCACACACGTGCCGCCGAACGTGCCGCGCTCGACCATCACCACCGACTTGCCCAGCCCGCTCGCGCGGATCGCTGCGGCGAACGCTGCGCCACCTGACCCGATCACTGCAAGGTCGTACGTCGGACTCATCGCGATACCTCTCCGGTTGGTTGGGAAATTCATCTGATGCGGCAATACTGGACCTTCCAGTACAGGGGAAGGTCAAGAGCGACCTGCGACACATGGGAGAACGGGATGCGGATCGGGGAGCTCGCCGAGAAGACCGGCACCACCACCAAGACCCTTCGGTTCTACGAAGACCAGAGCCTGCTGCCGCCGACCGAACGCACCCCGACCGGCTACCGCGACTACACGTCCGGGGCCGTTGCCCGTATCGACTTCATCCACCGCGGCCAGGCGGCCGGGCTCACACTGGCCCAGATCCGGCAGATCCTCGACATCCGCGACCACGGCCAGGCCCCCTGCGGCCACGTCCGTGACCTGCTCGACGCACGCCTTGCAGACATCGAAAAACAGATCGCCCAGCTGACCGCGCTGCACGACAACCTCGCCACCCTTCGCGACGAAGCCTCAGACCCCGAGCCCGACACCTGCACCGCCGACCAGGTCTGCCGCTACCTGTAGGCCCGGAGCTCCACGGCTGGCGGCGAACGACTGGGCCTCAGATCGACGCAGAAGATCGACGCTGAGTGAATTTCGAGGCGACCAGGGTCGTCCCGAAATGCTTGTCAGTTCGCTGGGAGCGGTTCCGAGGCGGTTTCAGGCGGCTCGGAGTGGTTCTGGGTCTCATGCTCAGTGGTGACGCGGTGCACGACGGCGAGGCTGATTCCGGTGCCTCTGGCGATGGTCCGCAGGCTCTGGGCCTTCGGCGCGGCGGGCGATGATCGCGCGGTGTTTGTCGTCGTCGACGACGGTTGGTCGGCCGCCGACGCGTCCTCGGCGGCGTGCAGCGTCAAGGCCTTTCTTGGTCTTGCGGGAGATGTTGCGGCGTCGGTCCTCAGCCAGGGCGAGGGCGGGGCCGGCGCAACCATCGGTGGGGTTTCATCACAGGACCAGCTGATGAAAGCCCCTGCGAGAACTGCGGCCTAATCCAGTTCTACGATCACGATCGTTGGTACCGGAGTGACGTCAGGCGAGCGATGGTCAACGTCATCGAGTGGCGTTCGCCGGGAGGCAGGACTCTCCGAATCCGGCCGGTTAGCAGCGTGAACGCTCCTCGGTACGATCCCGCAGCTCCTACCGTCGACGAGGCCTTTCCGGAGCTCGAGGTAGGCGGCGTGCCCGAGTGCCCCAAGGAGCAGGGGCACTGGGACTGAACGGTCCTGCGTGAAGATCCGCGTACGTCGCGACGGCGCGCCCAGGGACCAGACCGCCCTTTCGGTGGTCATCTCAGTCGGCGAGGAAGGCCGCCAGGGTGTAAGCCGGGTGCCTGTCGAGGTTGTGTCGGCCCCGGTCGTAGCGCCGGGTGGTGCGCGGGTCGGCATGGCCGGCCGCGTCTTGGACGTCCTCGAGCGGGACGCCGGCCTCGCGGGCGAGGGTCACGAAGGTGTGCCGCAGGCTGTGCGGGGAGATCCGGTCGGCGTGCTCGATCCCGGCCGCCCTCGCGATCCGCCGGATCAGCCGGAAGGCCCCGGGCTGGTCGAGCCGGTTGCCGCTCTTGGTGGTGAACACCGGGCCGGGCCCCCGGTCTCCGACGTAGGCGTCGACGACCGCTGCGGTCGCCGGCGCGAGCACGACGTCGCGACGCGCGCCGCCCTTGCGGGTGATGCTGAGCGTACGGTGACCGCGGACCGACCCCAGATCCTCGACGTCGGCGTTGAGCGCCTCGGAGATCCGCAGACCGTCGTGCAGCAGGAGGGCCACCAGCGCGAGTGCGCGCGAGGAGTGCTCCCCGGCCTCAGCCAGGAGCGCCTTGGCCTCGACGCGGTCCAGACCCAAGGTCGGCGAGTCGGCCGGCATGCCGGGCCGCTTCACGTGCTCGAGCGGGGAACTAGCGAGCACTCCCTCGGCGACGGCGTACTTGTAGAAGCCGGCGAGGGTCGAGAGCCGGCGCGCGATCGTCGCCGGTGCCGCACTGGTCTCCAGGTGCTGGCGGTAGCCGTCGACGGCGGCTCGGTTCGCGTCGAGCGGGTCGATGCCGAGGCTGGCGCACCAGCTGAACCAGTCGATCAGATCGAGCCCGTACGCCCGGCGGGTGTGCCCGGAGTAGCTCAGCAGGAAGCGCTGGCTCAGCGCTCCCGCGCGCTGCTCGCGCGGGAGCTGCCACAGCGGCTCAAGGAACGTCGCGCGTACGTCGTCGAGCGTGGCCTCGACGATCTCGCCGGCGACCGGCTCGACCTCCGCCTCGGGGACGTTCGCGGCCGTCACGGCCTCCGCCTCACGGTCGCCCTGGTCGATGTCCTCGTTCATGGCCGCACCTCCGTGCCCGCGGCGAGGATCTCCAGGAGCACGTCGACGTGACACGGCAGGTCGGGCTCGCAGTAGCAGGCCAGGTCGTAGCCGGCGAGCTCCTCACGGGCCTGGTCGACGAGCTCGGGGTGCTCGGACAGGTGGTCGCGGTAGGCCGCGACCGCGGCCGCGTTGGCCTCGGGCGATCGGTGGCCGCTGGTCGGCCGGTACGGGTTGGCCCACCGGCTTGTGCCGGCGACGCTCTTCGCGCCTGCGGGGAGCTGCCCACCGCGTCGACGAGACTGCTGCAGTCGCTTGCCGGCCACCTCGGAACCCCTCTCGGTCGCGCCAGATCAGTCACCAAATCATGACATGATAATGACACTTATCATGTCATCCGCGAACGTCGAGGTCACCACGACCGGGAACAGATGTTCTGGTTGAAGTAGCCGCGCCGGTGGACTACTGGTGTTGGGGCCGCGGGTTCCCGGCGCCAGACAGACCCCGCTCACGAGCTCGGCACTCACACATCCTCGGCGTGCACCTGCTCGGTCACGGGATCCGCGCCGGCGCGGATAAGGAGCTGCGCGGCCGCGGCGTGGTGGCTGGTAGGGCTCGGTGGCGATCTCGAGCAGCTCGGCGATCGCGGCGGCGATCTCGTCTTCGGTGAGCTCGGGGTGGGCGCGGGCGTGACGTTGGGCGGTTGGCCCTACAGCCTTTCTCGAGGACGGTAGATGCCACGCAGCGACCCCACGGACAAGATGATCGTACGCGCCGGCGATGGTCTGGGAGCAGGTGTTCTGGTTGAAGTAGCCGCGCCGGGTGGACCACCCGGGCGGCGGGTTCTCGCTGCTCAGCCAGACCCCGCTCATGGTCTTAAGCCATTGCGTTTTGCCTGATGACAGGGCGGTACGACGTGCCACGGGTTGACACGAAGTCGGCGTGCCACCAGGCAAAACGCATCAAACCCCGCGGCACCTGATGCGCATACGCGTGAGATGAAAGACCATGGTCCAAATGCGAGACGCGGTCATGAGCTGCAACTCATGACCGCAAATGTCTCGCAGGCTCCAGCCCTTCACGAGGTAGGAACTGTGATGACAAACAATGATAAGCACGTCGGCCGGTCTGGCAGCCCAGAGTGCCGCAGAGAGGACCGCGCGGGCCGAATCCGTACAGGCTTGGCCTTCGCGAACTTCGTGGTCGGGGTGGGTCGTTTGGTCCTGGCGCTGACCCACTTCTGGCACGACAGCTGAGCGGGCGGTCCGGCCGCACTCAGCACTGCGACGATGAACTGGCGGGCGCCATGGAGTCTGTCGGGAGTCATGACCGTCAGGCGCCACCCGCGCGGCCAGCACGCCCGGTCGTGAGCCCCGTACAGGTGCGCTCGACGATGAAGTAGCCGCGCTGGTTGGGCTACCGGTGTGGGGGCTGTGGGTTCCCGATGCCAGACAGACCCTGCTCACGGTCTCGGCGCTCACACACGTCCTCGGCGTACGCCTGCACGGTCTTGGGATCCGCGCCGGCGCGGATCAGGAGTTGCGCGGCTGCGCGGCCGTCCCAGCCGGAGACGTCGCTGTGAAGCCAGCCTCCGAGGAGGCCGCCGGCGGCGTGCTCGAGCGGGTCGAGGCGTAGCCGGCGACGTCGGCCAGGTCGGCCGCGCCGCGGTGGCTGGTAGGGCTCGGTGGCGATCCCGAGCAGCTCGGCGATCGCGGTGGCGATCTGGTCTTCGGTGAGCTCGCGGCCGGCACGGGCATGACGTTGGGCGGTGCCGGTCAGCCGAGCGGCGGTGATGCCGTCCGTTCGTGAGAGCTCGGGACGCGGGCGCGGTGTGGTCATTGGGCTTCCTCCAGGCCCTACAGCCCTCTCAAGGACGGTAGGAGCCAGCGCAGCGACCCCACGGGCAAGTTTACTTCTCGGGCAGCGTCCAGATCGGGTCGTAGTCCGGGTGGTCGCTATCCCTCATCGCTGCTTTGCGGAACACGTCGATGGCCGCCGAGATCGCGGCATTGGTCCCGTCCCACTTGGTCTTGGCGTACGCGGTCTGGAGGTACCGCAGGTCGGAGGTCGCGAACTGGCGAGCTTGGAGATCCATGCCCTTCCGCTGGGTGCGCTCGACGGCGCGGGCGCGGGCGAAGGCGTAGATCTCCTCCATGAGGTCCGGATCAGCAGGCATGTCCGGCTCAGTTCGCCCGATCGTCGGGGTCGCCCCTGAACCCGATGCTCCAGCCAGCTACAGCGCCGATCCGGCCACGCCACCACGGCATCGTCGTTCCGCGGTTGCCTTTCGAGTCGCAGAACACTGCGTCACGCAGGTGAACGCAGCGCGTGTTCACCCACTCGTCGGGATGTTCGTCCTCGTCGCGCGCGGCCTCGTGCTCCTCCACCATCGAATCGAAGTATCCCGCCAGCGCGTCGCCGATAGGCGAATCAGGGTTCGCAGCTCGCATTGTCTCTGCGACCCCTGCTGCGTACGTCCTCAGCGAGACAAGACTCCCCGTCACGATGCCGCCGCCCACGTGAAGAGTGAACGGGACCTCCAGGCCGGGGCTCTTGTTGATCGCCGCGACCAACTGCCGCAGCTGGTGATCGCCGTTGTCCGGAGGCAGAAACTCGATCTCGTCGGCCTCTGCCGGCTCCTCGACCTGGTCGGCCGCCGGCTCCTCGAGTTGACCAGCCTCTGCGATCTCATCGAACTCGTCAGCTGCTTCCAGCCCTGCCAGATTCGTCATACCCCGCACCCTATTGACGAGCACCGACAGTTTTGGCCGGCTCCTTGGGGGTCCAGTTGCCAAGTCGGCCCAGCCCACTCGAACACCAGCGGCCGCTGGGTGCGGGGAACGCAGGATCTGTCAGTCGGCGAACAGCGGCAAAAGGATCTCGGCGACCTCGGACATGTTGCATTTTGTGGCGAGCAGCTCGAGCAGCTCCGCTGGCGAGCGTGGAGGGTTCTTCAGCCGCGTAGAGATCGCCAGGACCGCCCGGGCGCCGGCCTCAGGGTGGGCGGCGACCGTGTTTGCGGCGAAGTCATGGGCAGACAGGACGTCGACAGCGGCCTCAGCCAGAACCGACGAAGTCTCCATCCCAGCTCGCTGGTCGCTGGTCACGATGACGTCGGCCTTGCCGATGATCGCTGCATGGACGACGTGCCCGTCGTCGGGGTCGGCGATGTCGTAGTGGTACTCGCGCGTCTTCGGGGCCTCGATCGTCGAGCCAGGGAAGTAGCGCGTCATCTGCTCGAGCAGGTGCTGGCGGTACTTCGCGCTCTCCTCTGGGTCACGGCCCTTTGCCTGGTCGAGGCGCTCCAGGACGTAGTCGAGCTCGGTGATGATGCCGCTCCCCCACAGCGGCGAGTAGGCACCCTCGGTGGCCAACTGGAGCAGGAAATCGCGCTGCATGCTGGGGATGAGCACACAGGTATCGAGAACAGCGCGGAACACCGGTCGAGTGTCGCAGACACCTCCGACACTCGACCGGGCTTTCAGTGGTTCTTACGCGCCTCGTTGATGAGATCGTCGACGTCGACCAGGTCCTCGTCGACCTCGTAGGCGGCCGAGGACTCAGCAATGAATTCGTTGCGCTGCTTGTAGAGCAGGTCCTTGTAGGCCAGGACGTCGGCGAGCCGCAGCTTGCGGCGGTTCACCCCGGGGACGTGTGCCGGGATCTCGCCCGACTTGATGAGCTTGACCACGGTGGGTCGGCTCAGGCCGAGGAGCTCGGCTGCCTGCTGGGTGGTGAGCTCCTGGTCGAGCGCAAGGATCTGAACCGACTTCCGCTCGGCCAGCGCGCCGATGAGGTCCTTGAACATCTCGTAGATGCCCTCAGTCAGCTCGACTCGGTCGTGCTCATCGGCGCCGCAGAGGAAGTAGGTCGGCTCCGGCTTCTTCCCGTGCCGAGACTCGTGGGCCTTGATGAAACTAAGAACCTCGGCGCTCTGCTCGGCAAGCTCCTCGCTCGGGAGGGCGTTCTCGTGCGCAACTGCGGTCATCTTGTTCACCTCTGACTCAACGGGGAAGAGAGCTAGGAACTAAACGAGAACCTTCTCCCAAACGTTCTCGCGTACCTTCTCGTAGAAGTAGAGGCTAGGCTAATTGCGAAACTTACGAAACCCAAGTTCCGAAACTTACGAAAAAGTAACTACTCTTCGTCGCTAAGGGTTGGGACCAAGGTCCCGGCTTCTATCGAACCCCTTCCCTGCCCGTAAGGAGTAGCTCTCGATGACCGACGACACGCTCAAGCTCTACGTAACGCTCGGGCATCCTGGCGACGGCTCGCTCAACCTCCGCATGTCTCCGTCGATCGCCGATGAGGTGCGAGCGCTGCTCGACGAGCACGATCTCGCTCACGGCGAGCTGCTGGAGTTCTCCTCGGGGCCGCAGTTGGCCATTGAGGCGGTCGTGGCCCTGGGCGCGGGCGGTGGGCTCGCGGCGCTCGCATCGGTCATTAACACCATGATCAAGCGCCACGACTCGAAGCGTTTCGTCATCGAGCGAGACGGCGAGAGGATCGAGGCCTCCGGCTACTCAGAGGAGGCTGTTGACCGGCTCCTGGAGAAGCGTGCGCAAGAGCAGGCAGACCAGGACAAGGAGTGGGAGCGAATCAAGGCCGAGCTGCCTGCTCCGGAAACTCCTCGGGACCACCAGTAGCCCGTCTCACGCGCGGGTGCCACCACCCGCGCGTACGCGCGGGTGGTGCTCCTTCAGTAGTCGACCGCGATCAGCCGGGTGGCCGCCTCGAGGTGGTCGGTGCGTGGACCGGTGTAGACCATGGTGGTGTTGACGTCGTTGTGGCCCATCAGCGTGGCCACCGTGGGGAGGTCGACGCCCTTGTCGACCAGGCCGCGGCCGAAGGTGTGCCGCAGGGTGTGCGGGCTCAGTTCGACGCCGGCCGCGGTGCCGACCTTGGTCACGACGTCGCGGATCGAGCGCTCGGCGAGGCGCTCGCCGCGGCGGGAGACGAACAGCGGGCCGGCGTCGTCGGGCATGCCGAGCTGGTCGCGCCGGTGGGCGCACCAGGCCGCGAGCGCGCGCAGCGCCGACGACGGGCCGGCGAGCGGGATGCTGCGCGGCTTCTCGCCCTTCCCCAGACGGACATGGACGATGCCCTTGCGCTCGCCGAACGGGACGTCGTCGACGTCGAGCTCGACAGCCTCGGAGATGCGTACGCCGGAGGCGTGGAGCAGGTTGACCAGGGCGTGGTCGCGGATCCCGCGGCGCTCGGCCGCGCGCAGCACGTCGCGCACCTGGTCCTCCTCGAGCGACTGCGGCGCCGGCCGGCGGCTCGGGGCCGCGGAACGTACGTCAGGGCGCGGCATCCCGAACCACAGGTAGAGGTTCGCGATGCCGGTCATCGCCGCGTCGACCGACTTCGGCGCCCAGCCGGCGCTGGGTGAGCAGGTAGCGGCGGTAGTCGCGCACCGCGTGGGTGGCCGCGATCGGGTCGGCCACCACCTGGTCGTAGTCATGCTTGAGCTGGAACGGCAACCAGTCGACGAACCCGGGTCACCGCCTGGCCGTAACTGCGCCGGGTGTGCTCCGAGATCGGAAGGCGCTCCAGGTGCGCGGCGTACGCACTGGGGAGCTTCTGCAGCGTGGGCCGGCTGGAGGTCGCGGTCACTGCTCGTCCTCAGC
The DNA here is from genome assembly GCF_013408335.1 of Nocardioides panzhihuensis. Taxonomy (NCBI): domain Bacteria; kingdom Bacillati; phylum Actinomycetota; class Actinomycetes; order Propionibacteriales; family Nocardioidaceae; genus Nocardioides; species Nocardioides panzhihuensis. The sequence continues at coordinate 86,847 of NZ_JACBZR010000002.1, forward strand.
GGCGAGAGGCTGCACCGCGGCTGGCCCATCGACGGCTTCGCGGAGTCGAGCCAGTAGCTCGTGCCCGAACACGGTGACGCCGTAGCGATACGGAAGCTGGGCGTGGTCCATGTGCGTGACTCGCCATGCGAGGTTCTTCAGCGGCTCTCCGTCGGTCCGGATAATCCCGTGGCGTTCAAGGGTCGCCACGATGGCCGAGATCGAAGATCCGTAGCCCGGGTTGGCCTCGAGGAAGTCGACGACGGACACCGCCCTCTTCGGACCGTGTGGACCAGCCTCGCCGGCGAGGTAGTCGAGCACACGGATGTGCGCTACCTCGAGGTCACCGAAGGCGAGTGCGAGCATCGTGGCGGTGTCGACCTTGGCGTCGTCGTTGGACAGTCCCTCTGCCAGCACCTTGCCCAACGCAACAACCTTCGCCGGCATCGTCGAGTTCGCACCAGCACGTAGGGCGGTCGCCACCAGGAACTCCTTCGACGGATTGTCGGCCAGGTCTGCAAGCTGGTCTGGATCCACCTGGCGTCTGTCGGCCGCGATGCTCAGAACCGCGCCGGCCTTCGCGAACTGCGTCTTGGTGTGGTGACTGAGGATCGCATTCAGCGCCTCGGTCGCGACCGGGGTGACGAACAGCGCCACAGCTGAGGCCGTAGCCGGATCGAGACCAGCCCCGAGAGCCATGGAGGCCGTTCCGGCGAAAACACCGCTTGCTGCCCTGTCGACCCAGGTGAGCTCACCGGTCAGGCTGCAGTTCTCCAGGTCGCCTTGGTGGGCGGTCATGGCGGTTCCCCTCTGCGATCGACGGCGGATCGCACTATCGGCGGTAGGTCGCCGGCGACGCTACCGCTGAGCACCGACAGTCTCGGGCCGCTCTATCGGCGGTCCCGGCGGGGTGGTTCCGCCGATAGAGGTAACTATCGGCGGAAGCGGCCCTGGGGACGTGATGATTCAGACCGCTCTGCGGAGCCGCCGCTCAGGTGTCGTCGGAATGGCGCCACACCTTGGTAGCCGAGACGAGCAAGATGAGGGCCAGTGCCCCGATCAGGGCAGGTCCAGCGACGTACTGCAGCAGCACACCGCCGGCCACGGCACCGGCGACGGAGCCTGCTCCCATGAGGGCCACGAACCGCAGGTTCGGCCGGAGCACGGTGAACCCACCATCGCGGCTGTAGCGCGTGAAGGCAACGAGCATGGTGGGGAGCGACACCAGCAGCGAGAGACTGCCGGCGAGCCTGATGTCGGCTCCGAAGAGCAGGACGATGGTGGGGATAAGGAGCTCGCCACCGGCGACGCCCATGAAGGCGGCGACCATGCCGATCAGCACGCCGGCGATGACGCCGGCGATGACTCGGGCCGCCGGCGGGAGGTCGAGGCTGCCGAGCTGGGCGTAGTGGGTGCCGGCGAGCACAAGGGCGATCGCCACGAGGAGAAGGGCAAGGACGCGGTGCAGGGTGCGTGAGTGCATCCGGGTGGCCCAGCCCGCGGCCGCCCAGGCGCCGACCAGGGACCCGGCGAGCAGGTTCACCACGATCCACCAGTGGCCGGCGACGTCGTCCCACGGGACGGCGAAGGCTCGGGCGGGCAGCGCCGCGATCACCACGACCAGGCTCATGGCCTTGTTCAAGATGACCGCCTGGAGTGCGGCGAACCCGAACAGCGCCATCAGCAGCGGCAACCGGAACTCGGCGCCGCCCAGCCCGATGAGGCCACCGAGGATCCCGATCAGCGCTCCGGCCGCGAAAGGCCATGTCACCGACTGGCGGCGGGCGGTGACTCGCACCGCCGATGTCGTAGCGGCAGTCATGCAAGCCAGTGTGACGGACCACGCCGGACACCGGCCCGAGCCTCACCCCTACTTGCGACGACTGGCCCCAGCACCGCCGTCCTACCGGCCTGCGGAGGGGGCCGCGGGTGGCCCCCTCCCCGTGCGAGATCAGCAGTCGCAGCCGCACTCCTCGGGCGGGCAGGTCGGATCGTCGCAACAGTCGATGGTCACGTGCTTGATCATGAGTCGTCACCTCCCTTCGTTGGGCGCCATGTCCCCGGCGTCGGCGGGGGACAGTCTCCGGCAGGAAGGGCTTCTTGCATGGCGGCCATCTCGGTGCGCAGGGACGTCAGCCGGGCAATCTGGGTGTCGATCTCGGCTATCCGGCGGGCGAGCAGTTGCTCGGCCGGTTCGCACGGACACTCGCCGGTATCCCGCACAGACAGCAGGTCGCGGATGTCGGTCAATGTCAGGCCGAGGCGTTGGGCGCCCTGGATGAAGTTCAGACGGTCGATGGCAGCGTCGTCGTACTCGCGATAACCGGCCGGGGTGCGCGGTCACGCTAAACCTTGGAGCCGACTCCAGAGTCAAGCCGTCGGTCGCGACCTTCCAGCCAGCACTGTTTGCCAAGCCGAGTCTGCGCGGCTGACTGCCCCAGGGGCCACCGGTGTCCGCGGCGTAGCCGGCCTCAGCGAACCCGTTGAGCGCGGTGACGCATTGGGCGATGGTTCAGCGCACCGAGTTGCGGACGGGGGTTTAGAACGCGTGGCGGTCGTGCGTACCGCGGGGGCTCGAAAATGGCCGATTCTGGACGGCAGCGGCCTCCCCCCGATCGGGTATTGGCACCAATAGCGATTGCGAGGACGGACAGTCCGGCCTACGTTCAAGGCCGGGCCAAGCCATCCCTTCGCAAAGGCCACACATACCCAGGTGGTCGCGGCAGGCCCGCGCGTGGGGCCGCTCTGAAGTTCATGGCCTAGATGTGATGCCCAGGCACGTTGGTCGAGATCGTGTGACGACACGATCTGAGGTGTAGATGGGTGAAGGCCTCCCTGGTGTGGAGTGGAGCTGTCTAGGAACCAGTGCCGCCACCAGGAGATGCCTTCATGTCCCACGCTACCCATGCCAACGCGGCTTTGACCCCTCGCGCCCGCCTGCGACTCGCCCGTTTGATCGTCGAGGACGGCTGGCCGCCCGCTCGCGCCGCTGAGCGATACGACGTCTCTTGGCGTACGGCGAAGAAGTGGGCTGACCGCTACCGCGACGAGGGGCCGGCCGGGATGCTGGACCGGTCCTCGGCGCCACACCATCAGCCGAACCGGACACCGGCACCCGTGGTCCGCAAGATCGTGCACCTGCGCTGGAAGCAGCGACTCGGACCGGTCGAGATCGCCAGCCGACTCGACATGCCTTCCTCGACCGTTCACGCCGTCTTGGTCCGCTGCCGGATCAACCGCCTGACTCACATCGATCGGGCCACCGGCGAACCGATCCGCCGCTACGAGCACGAGAAGCCGGGCCACCTGATTCACGTCGACGTCAAGAAGCTCGGCAAGATCCCCGACGGCGGCGGCTGGCGCTACGTCGGTCGCCACCAGGGCAGGCGGAACAAGGCCCTCACCGCCGAGCGGACCGGACAGCGCAGCAAGCGGTTCGATCCACTGACGGGGACCTGCTATCTGCACACCGTGATCGACGACCACTCCCGCGTCGCCTACGTCGAAGCCCACGACGACGAGACCAAGGAGACCGCGACCGAGGTCCTCAAGAACGCGGTCGCCTGGTTCGCAGAACGCGGCGTCACCGTGACCAGGGTTCTCAGCGACAACGGCAGCTGCTACCGCAGCCGCATGTGGCTCGAGACCTGCGCGAACCTCGGGATCGTCCCGAAGAAGACCCGTCCCTACCGGCCACAGACCAACGGGAAGATCGAGCGCTTCCACCGCACCCTGGCCGAGGGCTGGGCATTCAAGAAGTTCTACAACTCCGAGTCAGCCCGACTCGCGGCTCTGCCAGCATGGGTCCACGAATACAACCACCACCGGCCCCACTCAGCAATCGGGAAGGCCGCACCCATCACCCGGTTGAACAACCTGGCTGGGCATCACACCTAGAGCGGCCCCGCCCCCATGCCTCACCACCGGCCCTGAGGTGCTCAGCGCGACCCTTCGCCGTTTTCGCGACGCACGCGAGCTCCTCGGCCTCGCGCATCCGAGGCGCAGGCGTGGGTACCGTGGCGCATCAATAGTGCGGTCTGGGTGCCTACTCCCCTGCAGTTTCTCGGGAGCGTGACACCACGATGTGCGCCATCGGCCGCGGGCCCCGGCACAGACCTGGGGCTCGCGGTCCTCGTTTTGCCCCTGCTCCCCGACCCGCTCCCCGGGATGTGCCGAGAGAGCGTTCGACTTCGGCCGTTTCTGGTCACGCCTTCTCGCTGGCGCAGCATCCGTCCGAGCAGCTCGTGCTGGCTGAATCTGCGGGGATGGAGCCAGCAGGGGTGGGGCCGCAGGCGCAGCCTTCTCCTCGCCAGGCCTCCAGGCCCTCGCGCACGGCGACGGCGGCGATGATCAGGCCGGCAATGGGGTCGGCCCAGGACCAGCCCAGGGTGGTGTTGAGGAGGAGGCCGGCCAGCAGCACCGCGGAGAGGTAGGTGCACAACAGGGTTTGGGTGGAGTCGGCCACCACCGCGTTGGATCCGAGGCTCTTGCCGGTGCGGCGTTGTGCCCACGACAGGAACGGCATGATCACCAGTGAGGCCGCGGCGAGGGCGATCCCGACTGTGGAGTGGTCGGGTTCGTGGCCACCGATCAGAGCCCGAGCCGATTCGAAGGTGACATAGGCGGCCAGGGCGAAGAAGGAGAGCGCCATCAGGCGCAGCGCTCGCCGTTCTCGGGACTCGGGCAGTGGGTGGCGGAATTGCCACAGGATGATCAGCCCGCTGCTGACCTCCACGACCGAGTCCAGCCCGAACCCGACCAGGGCGATCGAGCCGGCCACCAGTCCAGCGCTGATGGCAATGACCGCCTCGATGAGGTTGTAGGTCACGGATGCGGCCGCAAGCAGCTGGGCACGGCGGCCGAGCTGCTGCCGACGCTTCGGATCCTCGACGTAGGTCACCGCGTGCACGTGGTCGGCGAGAGTGCTCATCGGTTCGCCTCTTCGCCGTAGGTGGGACACAGAGCGACGGCGTCGCCAGTGGCGGCCAGGAGCTCTTCGGCCGCGGCGAAGAGCTTCAGCACCGCCTGCGGGTGCGCCAGGGAGAAGACCGAGGACCGCCCGGATGGATGGGACTCGGCCAGGCCACAGTCCCGCAGACAGGCGAGGTGCTTGGACACCGTGGACTGCGCCAGGCCGAGGTGTGCTGTCAGTTCGGCCACGTTGTGCTCACCCAGCAGCAGATGGCGCAAGATCGCCACTCTCGAGGGATCACCCATCCCTCGGAACAGACAGGCTGCAGCCCGGCCAGCGGCCGCCTCGTCGACCTCATGCGCGTCGACCGGCGCCGCACTCTTCTCTATCATCGCCATTCGGCGATAATAGAGTCAATTGGCGCTGATTTGTCAAGGCCTGCTGCGACAGCAAACGGCCGATTTCCGAACACCCCTCTCCTTCCGACGACTTGCAACTTGTACCTGGGTCCAGGTTTACGGTTGCCGCATGGAGACCTTGCTGAACACCGATGCCTGCACGATGCCTACCACCGAGCGGCCATTGCGGCTGGCAGAGTTCGATGCGTTGTTCGCTTCCACCGTCCGTAGCGTCGAGCGGCGCGGCGACGAGGTACGGATGCGCCTTGCCGGCGAGGACGGCCTCGCCGAGCGGGTCCGTGCCCTGACGGCCCGCGAGACGTCGTGCTGCTCGTTCTTCGCCTTCACCGTCGAGGGCACCGACCAGGACCTCACCCTGGACATCTCGGTGCCGCCGGCCCGCCAGGAAATCCTCGACGCACTGGCCGAGCGAGCCCGGGAGCTGGCGGCGTGAGCCTGCGGATCAACGATGTCGCCCAGGCGGCCGGCGTCAACCGCGAGACGCTGCGCTACTACGAGCGGCGCGGGCTGATCGAACAGCCCGAGCGCAGCCCCGGCGGCCACCGGCTCTACGACGAGCGGGCCGTGCAGACACTGCGGATCATCAAGGCCGCACAACGGCTCGGGTTCACCCTCGACGAGGCGGCCGACCTGATCGAGGTGGGCCGCCGACGCGGCCGCGACTCCGGGCTCCAGGCGCGCGCCCAAGCCAAGCTCCTCGAGGTCGAGGCCCGCATGGCCGACCTCGCCGCGATCCGGGACAACCTACGAGCTGCGCTCGAGGCCGGCTGTGATGACCTGCACCAGTGCGCGAGCAGCGACTGCTGCCCGCTGCCCTTCGTCGAGATCACCACCCGAAAGGCCGACGCATGAGCACGAGGATCAAGAA
>NZ_JACBZR010000003.1 GCF_013408335.1 Nocardioides panzhihuensis
GCGCGACGGACTCACCAGGCGCGCGACGACGCATCCGGATAACGACGGCGCGGTCCTCGATGGTGTCCGGCATCGCACCGATCCCAGCGAGGGCGGCCATGGCGAATGTCTGGATGCGCTCGACGCTCGAGTTAGCGGCGTTGTAGCGCAGCGCGGGCCGGTTGCGCTGGTGTCCGGCGTTGAGCAGGCCGCGTAGGTCTTCGTTCTCGCCTGCCTTGGGTCCGAAGATGGTGTCGGCCTCGTCGAGCAGGATCGTGGGCGGGTTCTTCGTCTTCATCCCGATGGAGCGGTAAACGGCGCTGGGTGAGGCGTTGACGGTGAGCAGCGGGTCATGGCAGGTCGCCTCGGCCAGGTCGAGCAGCCGCGACTTGCCGCATCGTTTCTCCGGGGCACGGATCACCAGGCGGGGCGCGTGGGCCCACACGGGTACGGCGTGGGTGGCGGCGATCCAGAGAACGACCCCGGTCATGGCGTGAGCATCGGGGAGGATGACGTACTTCCCGATCGCATCGCGAACCTCGTTGAGCAGCAGCTCTCCCGCGTTGGGCGCGAAGTCGGCCGGGGTGAGCCTTTCCTCACCCGGGCTGACCGTGACGTTCTCGGCGGTGGTGGTGTCGTCGGCCATGGGTTGTTCCTCCGGGTTGGGTTCCGAGCGGCAGCACATCGTTCGGGTCGTTGGCTGATCCCGCGACGGCCAGGTGATCGCGGCGGCTGATCTTGCTCATCAGTGGGCCTCCTTGGCGCTCGTGTTGTGGGTTGAGGTGGGGTGAGCCGTACCAGCCGTACCAGCCGTACCAACGGCGTGTTTCGGCTGGTCAGGTGCGGATTTTGGGTGGTACGGCTTTGGTACGGCTGGTACGGCTTGGGATTTCTGGTACGGCTTTGGTACGGCTCGATTTCCCAAGCCGTACCACTCGGAATCGTGGCCTGACCTCGGAAAACAGGGTCTTGGTACGGCTGGTACGGCTGGTACGGCTTGGGGCCCTCGACGTGTCGCCGGTCGGGTGGGGTGGGTGGTCATCGACGGGCCTCCGGGTCGCAGGTCGGGTGTGTGCGGGTGCCGTCGTCGATCGCGAGAGGTTGGCGGCAGATGAGGCAGGTTGGGGCGGGTGCGCAGTAGCGGGCCCAGGCGTCGGCGAACGCGGCACGCTGGTAGCCCTTGGCTTGTCCGGTGTCGAACCGGATCGTGTCGGATCGGATGTCGAAGTCGCGCAGCAGGAAACCGAGTTTCATCGCGGTCAGACCTTGCAGCGGGTTGGAGTAGGTCGCCCACGGTGCCTCGGGGTCGTCCTTGAGCCGGTCGAGCAGGACCGAGGTGGGCAGCGCTTCGGCGTCACCGAACGCGGTACGGCAGTCGGTCAGCAGTCGGGTTTGCAGGGTGGTCTGTGCGTTGGCGTCGCGGGTCTCGGTGAGGGTGACGCAGGCTTCGCGGCCGATCTCGGGCCAGTCGCCTCCGGCAAGGTCGGCGATCGCGAGCAGAGGTTCCCAGGTGTCGGCGGCGCGGTCCTCGACCGGCATGTCCGGGGTGGCGGTGCCGAGGTGGTCATGATGCGCGACCACCCACTGGTTCAGCCGCTTTCGGAGGTTGTCCAGCGCTGGACCATCACGGCGAGTCCGGTACGGCGCGACGGACTCACCAGGCGCGCGACGACGCATCCGGATAACGACGGCGCGGTCCTCGATGGTGTCCGGCATCGCACCGATCCCAGCGAGGGCGGCCATGGCGAATGTCTGGATGCGCTCGACGCTCGAGTTAGCGGCGTTGTAGCGCAGCGCGGGCCGGTTGCGCTGGTGTCCGGCGTTGAGCAGGCCGCGTAGGTCTTCGTTCTCGCCTGCCTTGGGTCCGAAGATGGTGTCGGCCTCGTCGAGCAGGATCGTGGGCGGGTTCTTCGTCTTCATCCCGATGGAGCGGTAAACGGCGCTGGGTGAGGCGTTGACGGTGAGCAGCGGGTCATGGCAGGTCGCCTCGGCCAGGTCGAGCAGCCGCGACTTGCCGCATCGTTTCTCCGGGGCACGGATCACCAGGCGGGGCGCGTGGGCCCACACGGGTACGGCGTGGGTGGCGGCGATCCAGAGAACGACCCCGGTCATGGCGTGAGCATCGGGGAGGATGACGTACTTCCCGATCGCATCGCGAACCTCGTTGAGCAGCAGCTCTCCCGCGTTGGGCGCGAAGTCGGCCGGGGTGAGCCTTTCCTCACCCGGGCTGACCGTGACGTTCTCGGCGGTGGTGGTGTCGTCGGCCATGGGTTGTTCCTCCGGGTTGGGTTCCGAGCGGCAGCACATCGTTCGGGTCGTTGGCTGATCCCGCGACGGCCAGGTGATCGCGGCGGCTGATCTTGCTCATCAGTGGGCCTCCTTGGCGCTCGTGTTGTGGGTTGAGGTGGGGTGAGCCGTACCAGCCGTACCAGCCGTACCAACGGCGTGTTTCGGCTGGTCAGGTGCGGATTTTGGGTGGTACGGCTTTGGTACGGCTGGTACGGCTTGGGATTTCTGGTACGGCTTTGGTACGGCTCGATTTCCCAAGCCGTACCACTCGGAATCGTGGCCTGACCTCGGAAAACAGGGTCTTGGTACGGCTGGTACGGCTGGTACGGCTTGGGGCCCTCGACGTGTCGCCGGTCGGGTGGGGTGGGTGGTCATCGACGGGCCTCCGGGTCGCAGGTCGGGTGTGTGCGGGTGCCGTCGTCGATCGCGAGAGGTTGGCGGCAGATGAGGCAGGTTGGGGCGGGTGCGCAGTAGCGGGCCCAGGCGTCGGCGAACGCGGCACGCTGGTAGCCCTTGGCTTGTCCGGTGTCGAACCGGATCGTGTCGGATCGGATGTCGAAGTCGCGCAGCAGGAAACCGAGTTTCATCGCGGTCAGACCTTGCAGCGGGTTGGAGTAGGTCGCCCACGGTGCCTCGGGGTCGTCCTTGAGCCGGTCGAGCAGGACCGAGGTGGGCAGCGCTTCGGCGTCACCGAACGCGGTACGGCAGTCGGTCAGCAGTCGGGTTTGCAGGGTGGTCTGTGCGTTGGCGTCGCGGGTCTCGGTGAGGGTGACGCAGGCTTCGCGGCCGATCTCGGGCCAGTCGCCTCCGGCAAGGTCGGCGATCGCGAGCAGAGGTTCCCAGGTGTCGGCGGCGCGGTCCTCGACCGGCATGTCCGGGGTGGCGGTGCCGAGGTGGTCATGATGCGCGACCACCCACTGGTTCAGCCGCTTTCGGAGGTTGTCCAGCGCTGGACCATCACGGCGAGTCCGGTACGGCGCGACGGACTCACCAGGCGCGCGACGACGCATCCGGATAACGACGGCGCGGTCCTCGATGGTGTCCGGCATCGCACCGATCCCAGCGAGGGCGGCCATGGCGAATGTCTGGATGCGCTCGACGCTCGAGTTAGCGGCGTTGTAGCGCAGCGCGGGCCGGTTGCGCTGGTGTCCGGCGTTGAGCAGGCCGCGTAGGTCTTCGTTCTCGCCTGCCTTGGGTCCGAAGATGGTGTCGGCCTCGTCGAGCAGGATCGTGGGCGGGTTCTTCGTCTTCATCCCGATGGAGCGGTAAACGGCGCTGGGTGAGGCGTTGACGGTGAGCAGCGGGTCATGGCAGGTCGCCTCGGCCAGGTCGAGCAGCCGCGACTTGCCGCATCGTTTCTCCGGGGCACGGATCACCAGGCGGGGCGCGTGGGCCCACACGGGTACGGCGTGGGTGGCGGCGATCCAGAGAACGACCCCGGTCATGGCGTGAGCATCGGGGAGGATGACGTACTTCCCGATCGCATCGCGAACCTCGTTGAGCAGCAGCTCTCCCGCGTTGGGCGCGAAGTCGGCCGGGGTGAGCCTTTCCTCACCCGGGCTGACCGTGACGTTCTCGGCGGTGGTGGTGTCGTCGGCCATGGGTTGTTCCTCCGGGTTGGGTTCCGAGCGGCAGCACATCGTTCGGGTCGTTGGCTGATCCCGCGACGGCCAGGTGATCGCGGCGGCTGATCTTGCTCATCAGTGGGCCTCCTTGGCGCTCGTGTTGTGGGTTGAGGTGGGGTGAGCCGTACCAGCCGTACCAGCCGTACCAACGGCGTGTTTCGGCTGGTCAGGTGCGGATTTTGGGTGGTACGGCTTTGGTACGGCTGGTACGGCTTGGGATTTCTGGTACGGCTTTGGTACGGCTCGATTTCCCAAGCCGTACCACTCGGAATCGTGGCCTGACCTCGGAAAACAGGGTCTTGGTACGGCTGGTACGGCTGGTACGGCTTGGGGCCCTCGACGTGTCGCCGGTCGGGTGGGGTGGGTGGTCATCGACGGGCCTCCGGGTCGCAGGTCGGGTGTGTGCGGGTGCCGTCGTCGATCGCGAGAGGTTGGCGGCAGATGAGGCAGGTTGGGGCGGGTGCGCAGTAGCGGGCCCAGGCGTCGGCGAACGCGGCACGCTGGTAGCCCTTGGCTTGTCCGGTGTCGAACCGGATCGTGTCGGATCGGATGTCGAAGTCGCGCAGCAGGAAACCGAGTTTCATCGCGGTCAGACCTTGCAGCGGGTTGGAGTAGGTCGCCCACGGTGCCTCGGGGTCGTCCTTGAGCCGGTCGAGCAGGACCGAGGTGGGCAGCGCTTCGGCGTCACCGAACGCGGTACGGCAGTCGGTCAGCAGTCGGGTTTGCAGGGTGGTCTGTGCGTTGGCGTCGCGGGTCTCGGTGAGGGTGACGCAGGCTTCGCGGCCGATCTCGGGCCAGTCGCCTCCGGCAAGGTCGGCGATCGCGAGCAGAGGTTCCCAGGTGTCGGCGGCGCGGTCCTCGACCGGCATGTCCGGGGTGGCGGTGCCGAGGTGGTCATGATGCGCGACCACCCACTGGTTCAGCCGCTTTCGGAGGTTGTCCAGCGCTGGACCATCACGGCGAGTCCGGTACGGCGCGACGGACTCACCAGGCGCGCGACGACGCATCCGGATAACGACGGCGCGGTCCTCGATGGTGTCCGGCATCGCACCGATCCCAGCGAGGGCGGCCATGGCGAATGTCTGGATGCGCTCGACGCTCGAGTTAGCGGCGTTGTAGCGCAGCGCGGGCCGGTTGCGCTGGTGTCCGGCGTTGAGCAGGCCGCGTAGGTCTTCGTTCTCGCCTGCCTTGGGTCCGAAGATGGTGTCGGCCTCGTCGAGCAGGATCGTGGGCGGGTTCTTCGTCTTCATCCCGATGGAGCGGTAAACGGCGCTGGGTGAGGCGTTGACGGTGAGCAGCGGGTCATGGCAGGTCGCCTCGGCCAGGTCGAGCAGCCGCGACTTGCCGCATCGTTTCTCCGGGGCACGGATCACCAGGCGGGGCGCGTGGGCCCACACGGGTACGGCGTGGGTGGCGGCGATCCAGAGAACGACCCCGGTCATGGCGTGAGCATCGGGGAGGATGACGTACTTCCCGATCGCATCGCGAACCTCGTTGAGCAGCAGCTCTCCCGCGTTGGGCGCGAAGTCGGCCGGGGTGAGCCTTTCCTCACCCGGGCTGACCGTGACGTTCTCGGCGGTGGTGGTGTCGTCGGCCATGGGTTGTTCCTCCGGGTTGGGTTCCGAGTTGGGCGTTGTCTGGTCGTCTCGTTGGTCGAAGGCGTGGGTCATGCGGCGCTCCGGGTCGCGGCGCGGCGGAAGCCGGACAGGATCGTGTTCTCGGCCTCGTAGGCGGTGTAGGCGCGAGCGGCGATGTGCCCAGCGGCAGCGACCAACAGCCGGTCGAGCGCGGAGTGTTCGGTGATCAGGTCGCGTGCAACCAACTTTCCGACTGTGGCGGCCGCGACGAAGAGCGCGGCGTTTCGGCCGCCCTTGGTCGCGTCCAGCAGACCCGCGACGCCGTTTGCGTGGTCGCCGTTGATCGCGATGTCGAAGACGCGGTTTACGTACGCGTCCGGGTCGCGCAGTGGCTCGCCGGACCCGATCGGCTGTAGTGGTCGGGCCTGTGTCCTAGAACCGTCCTGAGAGCGGTTCTGTGACGTGCGGGTGGCGGGTCGGCGGTCGTGGGTGAGGAGGTCGAGCAGGAACATCGGGAGCGGTGCGGCCGGGCGGTCGTCGATGATGTCGTACGCGCTAGCTCCGATGCTGGTTGGCGGTGCGGCGACGTATCCGCCGTGGGCGCGGGTGTCGATCAACCAGCCGATCTTTCCGGCTGTGTTGCCGTAGGCCACATCGGCCGGCGCAGCGTAGTAGAGGTGGGTTCCTCCGGAGACGGTGCGCACGGTGTAGGTCGGGGTGATGGTGCCGCCGTGGACTCCGGCGAGGTGGTCGAGCACGTCGGCGCCAGTGGTGATCTCGAACGACTTCCACGGTTCGGGGATCTCGGTTCCGGGCTTGTGGGTGTCGAGGTCGACCACGACCAGGCGGGAGGGCCCACAGGCGATCCCGACTCCGTAGGCGGGGTTGCTGGACCATGCTTTGGTGATCTTGTCGGCGCGGATGGTGGCGCGTTGCTCCCACCCGGCGTGAGTGGTGCGGCACCCCGGGGCGGTGCCATCGCAGTCGGTGGCACGGTGGTTCGGCGTAGCGGGCCGCTTGGAGCCGGGCAGCAGGGGGAAGACTCGCCAGCCACGGGCGGCGTAGTCCAGAGCGGTCGTGAGGCTGTCGGTCAGGGTGTCAGGCTGCTGCTGCATCATCGATCTGTCCTTCCTCGGATTCGTGCTGGTCGTGGTGCTGGTCTGGTTCGTGGCGGTCGGGTCGGGCGAGGGCGACCATGAAGCCCTTCAAGGTCGGTCGCGGGTGCTCGGCGGCGTACTCGGCGAGTTCGGTCGGATAGCCCAGGGATTCGGCCTCAGCGGCGAGGAACCAGGCGTGCGAGGCGTTGTGAAACTCGCTGGTGATCAGGTCGCGCCACCAGTGGCGGCGACGCTGCACATAGCGGCGGCGCGGACGGCGGGGAGGGCGGCTCATCAGGCACCCGCAGCCCTGCTATTGGTCCAGCGGTAGACGGTCCGGTCGGAGACGTCGAGCAGCCCGGCGACCTCGGGCACGGGCAGCCCGTACGCGCGCAGCTCGACCGCAGCGCACGCGGCGTGGACCTGGTCGCCGTCCTCGTCGTTCAGCGGCTCATCGCAGATGGCGCACTGGTCGATGTGGTCCTCGTTGTGGTGCGCGTCGTCGTGGGTGTCAGGGATGACAGTCAGGGTCGGCGCGACACTGACAGCCGGGGTGACAGCGGAGCCGGGAGCAGTGATCTCGTGAGGGTGGTTGTCAGGGTCGGTGTCACCCGCGGTGTCAGCCCTGGTGTCAGGGGTTGTGTCAGGGGTGAGGGTCGCCTGACGGCCGATCAGCTTGCCGTAGGCGATCGCCCCGGCCGCGTGCTTCTCGGCGGACCTGGTCAGCCGGGACGCGGCGCGGTTCTCGGCGCGCTCGACGGTCACCTTGATCTCGGCCAGAGCACGGGTACGTGCGGCCAGCCGCGCCGACTCGCCGTAGCCGGTGATGGTCTCCATGTGGGCGGCGTGACGAGCCTCGATCACGGCCAGGGCTCGCTGGTCGCGGATCTCTGCCGTGCGGGACCGGATGATCGCGGCAGTCTCCGGGGAGACGGTGACCTGGTCGCGGATCCCGTCAGCGACCAGCAGCAGCGCAGCCAGCGCCGGAATCGCCGACCAAGGGCCCATGTGCCCGACAGCAGCGAGCAGGACCGTCGAGGCGGCCACAGCAACCGCCGTGGCGGCACCGAAGCCGTAGGCGGCGGCTCGCTGTCCGGACTTGTAGGCACCGATCGTGGTGTGACCCAGCGCAGCCCACACCACATCAGCGGCGAGAGCGACGGCTACACCGACAGCGGGCGCGGCAGAACCTGCGGCGGGGATCATCGCGGCGACCTGCGGCGCGATGGTCACAGCGACCTGGACGAAGCCAACGAAGGTCATTCCGTAGCCGACACCAGCGAGGCCAGAGGGCCGTTTCTTGGTGGTGGTGGTGTGCGCGTTCATGGCGGTGAGTTCTCCTGTTTCGGACTGTTTCGGGCATGGGTGAGGTAGGGACTTGGGCCAGCGAGACGTTTCTGGAGGGTTTCTCCGCTACCGGGTGGAGGTGTTGGGCGAGGTGGGTAGCGGTAGCGGGCGGGAGGAGGGGTCGGATCGGCCCGGATCCAGGGTTCGAACGGGTGCGCGAAGTGGAGGGCTACTCCGCTACGTCGCTGGTCAGGTAGCAGTTTCGGTAGTAGCAGGGGTGCTACGGGTAGCAGCCGCTACGGCTACCGATTCCGGGGTTCAGACGGGTGCAAGGACACCTCCGATCGGGTTGTCGGGGTCGTCGGTGTCGGTGTGGCCGAGTGTGTCGGTCAGGTCGCGGCGGACCAGACCGCGTTTGTTGGTCTGCTTGCCGTCGATGACCTTCTTGACCTGGACGGTGCGGATCCCGTGGGGTTTGACGGCAGCGGTGACCTGCTCCCCGGTCCACCCGCCATAGAGCGACCCGTTGTGCTCGGCGAGGCGGGCGGCGAGTTCGTCGCACCAGACCTTCCCGTTGCTCCACTCCGGGTCGTGCTCGGGCCAGACCGCGAGGAGGTGGTCCAGGATGGATCCGGTGTCGTCGTCGGGCAGGATCTCCCCGGCCGCCATTCCGGTCAGGCGGCCAGCGGCCAACCGCGCAGCACGGGCACGGGCACAGATGACCTCGGCGGCGGGCGCGTCCACGAAGGAGGACCGGACGATGACCGGGTCGTCACCCTCACCGACGAGGTAGGCGATACCGAGGTCTTTACGACCGAAGGTGGTCGCGCGGATGCCGGACTTGTACATCGAGGTCCCCAGGACCATGTCGTTCTCGACCTGTCCCATGACCTTGAGGCACAGCCGCAGGACCGCGTTCGCGGAGATGCCGGTCGGGATGGACTTGGCGTCGGGGCGCTGGGTGGCCAGCCAGACCATGATCCCGACCGCGGGTCCGCGCTTGACCAGGTCGGTGACGATCTCGGCGATCTCGGCCCCGTGGGTGGGGTGCTCGAACATCTTCTGTGTCTCGTCAAAGGCCCAGAAGATCGGGTGCAGTTTGAGGGACTTCTCCGAGGCGAGAGCGTCGGTGACCTTGGACTCGGGGCACACCTCCCGGGGCAGGGTCTTGATGGCCTTGTAGCGGCGGCGCATCTCGATCGCCCCTTCCCGCAGGTCGCGGACGAGGTAGTCGATGTCTTCGGGGTCGTCCCCGGACCGGTTGGCGTGGGCGACGTCATCGAGCATCCCGAGGTCGGATCCGCCCTTGAGGTTGTAGGTGTGCAGCTCGACGCGCGGGTCCAGCGCGGCAGCGAGGCAGAGCAGGCGCAGGGTGAACGTCTTACCCATGCGCGGCAGGGCACCGATAAGACCGGTCGCGAACATCAGGGTCACGACCACGGGGCGGCCACGCTGGTCGACACCGATCGGGATCGGCTCGAACACGTTGACCTTCCCGGAGGTGGCCAGCGGCCAGGGCGCGGGCTTGGACTGGGCCAGGGACTTGTCGGCGACGTAGAGGACCAGGCGGCCGACGTGGACCTCGGGGTCGGTCTCGGGCCACACCTTCCCCAGGGAGCGACGCAGACCCGAAGCGAGACGGTCGCGCTGCTCGATCACCTCCGAGGCAGTCACCCCGGGCGGGAGGTCGAGTTCGGCACGGAACCCAGCACCGTCACGCATGATCGGCGAGACGAACGCGATCGCCTTCGCACCCTCCTTAGCCATGGCCTGGTTCAGCCGCGCCAGACCCAGCGAACCGAGCGCGTTGAGGATCAGGTCCGAGGTAAGCCGCGGCTCCTTGGCCGTGTCCACGGCACGGCCGGTGATCGGCTTGTCCGGGTTGCGACCGAGCAGGCCGAGACCAGCCAGAGCGGCCAAGCCGAGACCGAGCTGGACCATCAGGGAGTCGATCCCGTACACGACGTAGGCGGCGATGCCGGCCACGGTCAGGAGCATCAGGACCGCAAGGAAGACGCGCGCTTTGATCTGGCGGCGGTGGTCCTCCCTCAGCCGGAGATAGGCCCCGGCGTCGAGGGTGTTGCCGCGTACGGTCATCCGGTTCTCTTTGTCCTCGGCGTCGAAGATCCAGCCCCAGCACATAGCCATGACACGGCCCAGGCCGAGCGGGGACCGGGCGGCCAACTTCGCGTAGTACGTCGGCAGACGCACCCCGTGATAGGTCGTGGTGTGGCCGTAGTGCTTCACCGCCCACGCAGCCGCCGACTTCGCCGACTCGCGGTCCTTGGCCCAGGCGGGCAGGATCTCCCGGCGCGGGGCAGCCTTGACCGTGCCGGACCGGTCGTCGCGAACGGCGAGGACCTGACCGTCAACGATCTCCGGAGTCGTCTCCGTGTCGTCCTCGGCGGCGGCGTCGGTGTTGTCGTGAGCGGCCTGAGCGCGCTCAGAGACGTTCTCGGCGATGGCCGGGGCAGCGTTGGTGCTCTCAGAGGCTTCAGGAGCGGCCTCACGGGCGCGGCGAGCCGCGTCGAGGTCGTAGACCCCGATCCCGTGGGCCTCTTGGTTCGGTGTGGTGGTCATGATCAGGCTCCCTTCTCAGCAAGGCCAGCGGCCTTGGTCAGGTTTTTGGCCAGGGTCCGGGCGGCGGCGGGGGTGATGGTGTGGACGCCGACCTGGACATACGGCGTCCTCGCGGACGGGTCGACGACGATGTCGGGGGTGTTGGGCCCCGACCTGATGACGGTGACCTTGGGGCGCTTGGGCATCAGAACCAGCCCTTCGCCACTGGGTTGGTGCGCTTGACCGGCTTCTTGTTCCGGTACGGGTCGGACGCTTTGCCGACCTTGGCCTTCTTGCCCGCGTGCGGGTCCTTGGAGCCGGGCAGCTTCTTCGCGACCTTCGCGCGGTGGGTCCGGGCGACGTGGCGTGCGGTGTCCTTGACGGTGCCGTGGCCGAACAGGCCGGTGTACTCGACAGCCATGGCGTCACTTCACCCACTTGGGGAACTTGTAGTTCTCGGCCATGTCGGCCTGCTTGAGGTAGACCTTGGCCAGGTCTTCGCAGGTCTTCGCGGCGGCAGGCTTGCCCTGCTCACGGAAGCGCGCGGCTCCCTTCTCGGCCATCTCAGCCTCGCGGCGGAACTTCGCAGCCTGTTTCTTGAAGTCGGCCCGGGCGGCTGCCTTGTTGATCTTCATGACTAGTTCCTTTACCTCTCGGTGGTGGTGTTGTCAGGCCAGGGGTAGGAGGCGCCAGCTGCACGCGCGGTCGCGGCGATCACCAGCCGCAACGCGGTGCGGTCCAAGCCGGGCAGGACCTCGTTGAGGCAGACCGTGCGGTCGTAGGAGGCCAGGGACAGCGCGATGTCCAGCAGGCGACGCTCACCCCCGGAGAGGTAGCCACCGTCCGCGCGGTCGGCGTCGATCCAGGCAGCGCCGGGCTCGACCCGGACCCACGACCCGTTCAGCAGGCGACCGCCCCAGGCACGGACCAGCAGCTCGACCGCAGCCTCGTCGGGAAGGGAGCCCTTCGCCCAGCGGCGCAGAGCGGCCGCGATCTCGGGCTTGGATGTCGGGATCTTCGCCAGGTTCTCAGGGGTGCTCATGCTGCGGCCTCCGAGACGGTCCACACGCGCTCGGTGGTCGACATCTTCACGAACACCGTGGTCTCGCCACTGCCAGCAGGGACCCGACCGGACCAGTCGTGACGAATCAGCAGCCCGATCGCGTCAGCGACGTAGGCCCGGGCATCCTCGCTCAGGTAGAGCGCATCGGCGATCAGCTGTGCCGCGACAAGCCCAGCGGGCTCGATCTCCAGCAGCACAGCGGGTCGACGCTCCGGGGCCCCATGAGCGAGACGAACGTCCGTCCCCGCGCTCACCTTGAAGCCGTGCACGTCCACGTTCGGGACACACTCCAGGATGTTTGCGGCCCAGGTCAGATCCCACGACTTCGCGGTACTCATCGGGCACCCCCGGCGATGTTCGAGGCGGCCGAGAGAGCCGACGTCATCGCCGTCTCGATCCCGTCCAGGATCGGCGCGCCGATCGTGGTCGAGGCCAACGAGAGACCGAGGACCGCACCGAAGGCGAGGACACCCGGGTGGGTGCCGCCCCAGCGGACCATGAAGACAGCGACGATCAGGAAGATGATGAACAAAGGTGCGGTAACCATGACTAGATATGCCTTTCAGGCGGCCTCGGCCGGGACGGCCGGGCGAGGGTCGGTGATCGTGTAGACAGGCGCGGCCGAGATCGCCGCGTCGTGGTTGGCCTGCTGGACCAGCAGGTGCAGCAGTGCCGTCATCGCCCGGCGGTGGGCCCGCTTGGCGAGCGCGTCGGCCGGGTCAGCGAGCAGACGGCACTCGGCCTCGACCAGATCGACCTCAGCAGCGATCTGCGGCCACTCGGCTTCAATCGCGGCCAGGTCATCTCCGGTCGGCTCGTCTCGTGTGTTCGCGAAGTGGTCGGTGTGCATCGGGGTGGTTCCTTCCGGGTGATGAGCGGGTGTTGCTTGGTGGCCGGGCCGGGGCTGCCTCTGGGGCTCACCCCGGGCCCGGGGATCGTGGGTCAGGCTCCGTACTTTCGGGAGCGGGCAACCTGACGACCGGCTTCGGTAAGGGCGAACAAGGCATCGCCGGACGGGAAGGACCGGACGCAGCGGATGAGGCCGCGCTCAGCGAGACCCGTGATGACGCGGTGGTGGTGCTTCCGGGTGGCGATCTGGCCACGGTTGACCGTGTCGGCGGTGTCCTTGCGGGTCTGCCAGGCGGCGTACATCGCGTCGAGGGTCTTGCCCTGGTTGGCGGTGATGGTGGCGGTGGTCGTGATCATCTTCATGCCCTTTCCGTGGCCTGGCAGCCGGGTGGCTGCCTGTGTTCTACCTAACAACGGAATGGCTCACCATGTCAACTGTTAGGTAGAAGTTTCTGCGAGAAATTTCCGCTCGGGCTGGGGTCGTGCGACAGTTGTCAGCGAAACTGTTAGGTCAGAACGAGCACACTGAATGGCGAAGGTCGAACTAGGGAGACGCATGACAGACGGGCCAATCGACGCACTGGCGGGTGCGAAGCAGCAGCGGATCGCACGCGACATTCAGAACCAGATCGAGGCGGGGGTCCTACGTGACGGCGAGGTCATGCCGTCGACCCGAACGCTCGCCGAGCAGACGGGTGCGAGCGTCTGGACGGTCAATGAGGCGATGAAGGCACTCGCAGAGATGGGGCTGGTGGAGAACCAGTCGCGTTCGCGCCGGATCGTGCGATCTGCGCACCTCACGCCCAAGGTGAGCGAGGCGGCTCCCCGGGCTCTGCTGATCGGCGGCTACGCGGGTAGCGGCAAGACCGAGCTCGGGCGCATCCTCACCCGGCTGACGGGCTGGATGATCATCGACAAGGACACCATCACCCGCCCAGTTGTCGAGGTGGCTCTTGAGGCGTTGGGGGCTGAGTCGAGCGATCGGGAGTCGGAGACCTATTTGTCAAAGGTCCGGCCGCGTGAGTATGAGGCGCTGATGTCGACGGCGCACGAAAACACGGCATGCGGCGCTGGTGCCGTCGTCACGGCTCCCTTCTTGCGTGAGTTCAAGGACGCGTCGTGGCTCGCGCGCCAGCAGGCGCAGTTTGCGGACGACGGATTACCCATGACCGTCGTGTGGGTCACCTGTGACGCGGACACGATGCTGACCTATGTACGTCGTCGGGGTGCAGCTCGTGACGCGCACAAGCTGGCCACCTGGGACGCGTACATGGAGGCGATTGACCTCACGTTCCGTCCAGTCGTGGACCATCACGTCATCGACAATTCGACATCTGCGGAGCCTCTTAAGGATCAGGCGGCGCGACTGATAGCAACGCTCGCCGAGGTGCCCGCGAAATGACTCGCGGGGTGATCCTCTACGGTCCGCCGGCCGCTGGGAAGGACACCGTCGACGCTGCCCTTCGAGCGCTGTCGGATGACTACGTCCACTTCGCGCGAATCAAGGTCGGCGAGGGTCGCCGAGAGGGCTACCGAATTACGACCAGCGCCGCGCTCCAAGAACTACGGGAGCGCGGCGGCGTCGTGTGGGAGAACAGCCGCTACGGTGCGACCTATGCGGTTGACAGGCCTGGCCTGATCGACGCGCTCGGCCATGGGGTGCCGGTCCTCCACCTAGGACAGGTCGAGGCGGTCGACGCGGTAGCCACGGCGGTCAGTGGAGCGCGTTGGGTTGTCGTTTCTCTCTGGTGTCCGGAGGATGTCGCAGTCGATCGGTTGCGGCAGCGGGGGAGTGCGGACGTTGCAGAGCGTCTGGAGGCATGGCGGGCGACGCCCGAACTGGGAGAGGCAGACCTCAGGTTCGATACATCCATGGTCGAGCCGCGTGATGCAGCGCGACGTATTGACGCACATGTTCGGAAGGCCTGCACGCTCGCCGATTCATTCCCCCCCGATTCCCCCCGAGGGTGAAACGACATGCAATACATGCAACGCCTGCCAGGTGTTCTCAACCCATAGTTCTGGGTCTCCAAACCTTCGCAATGAGAAGGCCAGGGGTTCGAATCCCCTCAGCTCCACCAAAGAAGAACCCCGCCTGACCTGCGGAAACGCAGAGAGTCAGGCGGGGTTCTTGCTTGTTTGTGCTGCCGTTATTCGGCGGATTCCCCCCGGATTCCCCCCGAGCCGTTCAGGCGGGCCAATCCGGCCTCATCTGCGACGGTCCCGAGGTGGTGCAGATAGATGTTTGTCGTCGCGATTGAGGCATGCCCCATCCATGCCTGAACCGTGGTCGCGGGCACGCCCTTCGCCAGCCACAGGCAGGCGGCCGTGTGGCGCAGATCGTGAATTCTGCGGCCGTGCGAGATCAGCTCCCAGTCGACGGCCCGCTTGACGGCGCTCGCGTGCAACCGGTGACCAGTGGCGGTGACGAACACCAGATCGCGGGTGGTGCGTCCGGCGATCAGGTCTTTGACGGTCGGGAGGATGCGGTCCGCGAGCGGCACGAATCGGGACTTCCCGGACTTGGTTGTCTTGGCTTCGCCTCCCTCGGGTGCTGCGCGTCGAACGTAGATGCCCGGCATGGGGTCGAATACGACGTCGCTCACTCGAACCTCACGCAGCTCCGACCAGCGGAGCCCGGTCCATCCCGCGACCAGCAGGATGTCCGAGAGTCGGGCGAGGTCGCGTGTTCGCTCTGCTGCTCGAATCAGACTGACGGAGTCCCTCGATGCGAGGTGGGCGGCATCGAGGACGAAGGTCTCTAGCTCGGTCTCGCTGAAGGGGTGCATCTCGGTGGCTACCTCACTTGCTTTGGGTACTCGGGTTGGTGTGACGGGGTTGTGCTGGACCATGCGTTCTCGGACTGCCCATGCGAAGAACGAAGACAGTGACGCCCGGTAGCGCTTGACCGACTTCTCGGCGAGGCCTCGGCGGCGGAGCGCGACCAGCGCGCGGGAGACCTCGCGTTCGGTCACACTGCCGATCTGCAGGGCTGACAGCGCGGGCGGTGTTAGGCGCGGGAGCGCGGCATCTGCGGTGTACGTCTTGGGGGCGACGGTCGCCTTGCGCTCATCGAGCCACATCGGCAAGGCCTTGCGGACGGTGATCTGTCCGGCGCGGCGGTCGAACCCACCCGCGAGCGCGGCACGCTCGCGGGTGAGCCAGTCGACAGCCTCGCGGCGGGTGTCGAACATCTTTGTGCCGATGTCGACCCGACCTTGCTTCAGTCGCGCTTGCCAGCGACCGTTCGTCATCTTCCGGACGTTCACGCGGCCACCTCCTCAAGCCAGGCGAGCACGTCGCTACGGCGATAGCGGGGCGAGTCAGGAGAGAGCCAGTAGACGCGAGGTCCCTTGC
Source organism: Nocardioides panzhihuensis (assembly GCF_013408335.1). Classification (NCBI taxonomy): domain Bacteria; kingdom Bacillati; phylum Actinomycetota; class Actinomycetes; order Propionibacteriales; family Nocardioidaceae; genus Nocardioides; species Nocardioides panzhihuensis. The sequence continues at coordinate 15,683 of NZ_JACBZR010000003.1, forward strand.
CGGTTGCCCGCCAGCGGCAGAGCGTCGACGGCGTCACCTTGAGCGCTTCGGCGACCTCGCGCGATGTCCAGAGGATCGGCAGCACATCGTTCGGGTCGTTGGCTGATCCCGCGACGGCCAGGTGATCGCGGCGGCTGATCTTGCTCATCAGTGGGCCTCCTTGGCGCTCGTGTTGTGGGTTGAGGTGGGGTGAGCCGTACCAGCCGTACCAGCCGTACCAACGGCGTGTTTCGGCTGGTCAGGTGCGGATTTTGGGTGGTACGGCTTTGGTACGGCTGGTACGGCTTGGGATTTCTGGTACGGCTTTGGTACGGCTCGATTTCCCAAGCCGTACCACTCGGAATCGTGGCCTGACCTCGGAAAACAGGGTCTTGGTACGGCTGGTACGGCTGGTACGGCTTGGGGCCCTCGACGTGTCGCCGGTCGGGTGGGGTGGGTGGTCATCGACGGGCCTCCGGGTCGCAGGTCGGGTGTGTGCGGGTGCCGTCGTCGATCGCGAGAGGTTGGCGGCAGATGAGGCAGGTTGGGGCGGGTGCGCAGTAGCGGGCCCAGGCGTCGGCGAACGCGGCACGCTGGTAGCCCTTGGCTTGTCCGGTGTCGAACCGGATCGTGTCGGATCGGATGTCGAAGTCGCGCAGCAGGAAACCGAGTTTCATCGCGGTCAGACCTTGCAGCGGGTTGGAGTAGGTCGCCCACGGTGCCTCGGGGTCGTCCTTGAGCCGGTCGAGCAGGACCGAGGTGGGCAGCGCTTCGGCGTCACCGAACGCGGTACGGCAGTCGGTCAGCAGTCGGGTTTGCAGGGTGGTCTGTGCGTTGGCGTCGCGGGTCTCGGTGAGGGTGACGCAGGCTTCGCGGCCGATCTCGGGCCAGTCGCCTCCGGCAAGGTCGGCGATCGCGAGCAGAGGTTCCCAGGTGTCGGCGGCGCGGTCCTCGACCGGCATGTCCGGGGTGGCGGTGCCGAGGTGGTCATGATGCGCGACCACCCACTGGTTCAGCCGCTTTCGGAGGTTGTCCAGCGCTGGACCATCACGGCGAGTCCGGTACGGCGCGACGGACTCACCAGGCGCGCGACGACGCATCCGGATAACGACGGCGCGGTCCTCGATGGTGTCCGGCATCGCACCGATCCCAGCGAGGGCGGCCATGGCGAATGTCTGGATGCGCTCGACGCTCGAGTTAGCGGCGTTGTAGCGCAGCGCGGGCCGGTTGCGCTGGTGTCCGGCGTTGAGCAGGCCGCGTAGGTCTTCGTTCTCGCCTGCCTTGGGTCCGAAGATGGTGTCGGCCTCGTCGAGCAGGATCGTGGGCGGGTTCTTCGTCTTCATCCCGATGGAGCGGTAAACGGCGCTGGGTGAGGCGTTGACGGTGAGCAGCGGGTCATGGCAGGTCGCCTCGGCCAGGTCGAGCAGCCGCGACTTGCCGCATCGTTTCTCCGGGGCACGGATCACCAGGCGGGGCGCGTGGGCCCACACGGGTACGGCGTGGGTGGCGGCGATCCAGAGAACGACCCCGGTCATGGCGTGAGCATCGGGGAGGATGACGTACTTCCCGATCGCATCGCGAACCTCGTTGAGCAGCAGCTCTCCCGCGTTGGGCGCGAAGTCGGCCGGGGTGAGCCTTTCCTCACCCGGGCTGACCGTGACGTTCTCGGCGGTGGTGGTGTCGTCGGCCATGGGTTGTTCCTCCGGGTTGGGTTCCGAGTTGGGCGTTGTCTGGTCGTCTCGTTGGTCGAAGGCGTGGGTCATGCGGCGCTCCGGGTCGCGGCGCGGCGGAAGCCGGACAGGATCGTGTTCTCGGCCTCGTAGGCGGTGTAGGCGCGAGCGGCGATGTGCCCAGCGGCAGCGACCAACAGCCGGTCGAGCGCGGAGTGTTCGGTGATCAGGTCGCGTGCAACCAACTTTCCGACTGTGGCGGCCGCGACGAAGAGCGCGGCGTTTCGGCCGCCCTTGGTCGCGTCCAGCAGACCCGCGACGCCGTTTGCGTGGTCGCCGTTGATCGCGATGTCGAAGACGCGGTTTACGTACGCGTCCGGGTCGCGCAGTGGCTCGCCGGACCCGATCGGCTGTAGTGGTCGGGCCTGTGTCCTAGAACCGTCCTGAGAGCGGTTCTGTGACTGATCCCGCGACGGCCAGGTGATCGCGGCGGCTGATCTTGCTCATCAGTGGGCCTCCTTGGCGCTCGTGTTGTGGGTTGAGGTGGGGTGAGCCGTACCAGCCGTACCAGCCGTACCAACGGCGTGTTTCGGCTGGTCAGGTGCGGATTTTGGGTGGTACGGCTTTGGTACGGCTGGTACGGCTTGGGATTTCTGGTACGGCTTTGGTACGGCTCGATTTCCCAAGCCGTACCACTCGGAATCGTGGCCTGACCTCGGAAAACAGGGTCTTGGTACGGCTGGTACGGCTGGTACGGCTTGGGGCCCTCGACGTGTCGCCGGTCGGGTGGGGTGGGTGGTCATCGACGGGCCTCCGGGTCGCAGGTCGGGTGTGTGCGGGTGCCGTCGTCGATCGCGAGAGGTTGGCGGCAGATGAGGCAGGTTGGGGCGGGTGCGCAGTAGCGGGCCCAGGCGTCGGCGAACGCGGCACGCTGGTAGCCCTTGGCTTGTCCGGTGTCGAACCGGATCGTGTCGGATCGGATGTCGAAGTCGCGCAGCAGGAAACCGAGTTTCATCGCGGTCAGACCTTGCAGCGGGTTGGAGTAGGTCGCCCACGGTGCCTCGGGGTCGTCCTTGAGCCGGTCGAGCAGGACCGAGGTGGGCAGCGCTTCGGCGTCACCGAACGCGGTACGGCAGTCGGTCAGCAGTCGGGTTTGCAGGGTGGTCTGTGCGTTGGCGTCGCGGGTCTCGGTGAGGGTGACGCAGGCTTCGCGGCCGATCTCGGGCCAGTCGCCTCCGGCAAGGTCGGCGATCGCGAGCAGAGGTTCCCAGGTGTCGGCGGCGCGGTCCTCGACCGGCATGTCCGGGGTGGCGGTGCCGAGGTGGTCATGATGCGCGACCACCCACTGGTTCAGCCGCTTTCGGAGGTTGTCCAGCGCTGGACCATCACGGCGAGTCCGGTACGGCGCGACGGACTCACCAGGCGCGCGACGACGCATCCGGATAACGACGGCGCGGTCCTCGATGGTGTCCGGCATCGCACCGATCCCAGCGAGGGCGGCCATGGCGAATGTCTGGATGCGCTCGACGCTCGAGTTAGCGGCGTTGTAGCGCAGCGCGGGCCGGTTGCGCTGGTGTCCGGCGTTGAGCAGGCCGCGTAGGTCTTCGTTCTCGCCTGCCTTGGGTCCGAAGATGGTGTCGGCCTCGTCGAGCAGGATCGTGGGCGGGTTCTTCGTCTTCATCCCGATGGAGCGGTAAACGGCGCTGGGTGAGGCGTTGACGGTGAGCAGCGGGTCATGGCAGGTCGCCTCGGCCAGGTCGAGCAGCCGCGACTTGCCGCATCGTTTCTCCGGGGCACGGATCACCAGGCGGGGCGCGTGGGCCCACACGGGTACGGCGTGGGTGGCGGCGATCCAGAGAACGACCCCGGTCATGGCGTGAGCATCGGGGAGGATGACGTACTTCCCGATCGCATCGCGAACCTCGTTGAGCAGCAGCTCTCCCGCGTTGGGCGCGAAGTCGGCCGGGGTGAGCCTTTCCTCACCCGGGCTGACCGTGACGTTCTCGGCGGTGGTGGTGTCGTCGGCCATGGGTTGTTCCTCCGGGTTGGGTTCCGAGTTGGGCGTTGTCTGGTCGTCTCGTTGGTCGAAGGCGTGGGTCATGCGGCGCTCCGGGTCGCGGCGCGGCGGAAGCCGGACAGGATCGTGTTCTCGGCCTCGTAGGCGGTGTAGGCGCGAGCGGCGATGTGCCCAGCGGCAGCGACCAACAGCCGGTCGAGCGCGGAGTGTTCGGTGATCAGGTCGCGTGCAACCAACTTTCCGACTGTGGCGGCCGCGACGAAGAGCGCGGCGTTTCGGCCGCCCTTGGTCGCGTCCAGCAGACCCGCGACGCCGTTTGCGTGGTCGCCGTTGATCGCGATGTCGAAGACGCGGTTTACGTACGCGTCCGGGTCGCGCAGTGGCTCGCCGGACCCGATCGGCTGTAGTGGTCGGGCCTGTGTCCTAGAACCGTCCTGAGAGCGGTTCTGTGACTGATCCCGCGACGGCCAGGTGATCGCGGCGGCTGATCTTGCTCATCAGTGGGCCTCCTTGGCGCTCGTGTTGTGGGTTGAGGTGGGGTGAGCCGTACCAGCCGTACCAGCCGTACCAACGGCGTGTTTCGGCTGGTCAGGTGCGGATTTTGGGTGGTACGGCTTTGGTACGGCTGGTACGGCTTGGGATTTCTGGTACGGCTTTGGTACGGCTCGATTTCCCAAGCCGTACCACTCGGAATCGTGGCCTGACCTCGGAAAACAGGGTCTTGGTACGGCTGGTACGGCTGGTACGGCTTGGGGCCCTCGACGTGTCGCCGGTCGGGTGGGGTGGGTGGTCATCGACGGGCCTCCGGGTCGCAGGTCGGGTGTGTGCGGGTGCCGTCGTCGATCGCGAGAGGTTGGCGGCAGATGAGGCAGGTTGGGGCGGGTGCGCAGTAGCGGGCCCAGGCGTCGGCGAACGCGGCACGCTGGTAGCCCTTGGCTTGTCCGGTGTCGAACCGGATCGTGTCGGATCGGATGTCGAAGTCGCGCAGCAGGAAACCGAGTTTCATCGCGGTCAGACCTTGCAGCGGGTTGGAGTAGGTCGCCCACGGTGCCTCGGGGTCGTCCTTGAGCCGGTCGAGCAGGACCGAGGTGGGCAGCGCTTCGGCGTCACCGAACGCGGTACGGCAGTCGGTCAGCAGTCGGGTTTGCAGGGTGGTCTGTGCGTTGGCGTCGCGGGTCTCGGTGAGGGTGACGCAGGCTTCGCGGCCGATCTCGGGCCAGTCGCCTCCGGCAAGGTCGGCGATCGCGAGCAGAGGTTCCCAGGTGTCGGCGGCGCGGTCCTCGACCGGCATGTCCGGGGTGGCGGTGCCGAGGTGGTCATGATGCGCGACCACCCACTGGTTCAGCCGCTTTCGGAGGTTGTCCAGCGCTGGACCATCACGGCGAGTCCGGTACGGCGCGACGGACTCACCAGGCGCGCGACGACGCATCCGGATAACGACGGCGCGGTCCTCGATGGTGTCCGGCATCGCACCGATCCCAGCGAGGGCGGCCATGGCGAATGTCTGGATGCGCTCGACGCTCGAGTTAGCGGCGTTGTAGCGCAGCGCGGGCCGGTTGCGCTGGTGTCCGGCGTTGAGCAGGCCGCGTAGGTCTTCGTTCTCGCCTGCCTTGGGTCCGAAGATGGTGTCGGCCTCGTCGAGCAGGATCGTGGGCGGGTTCTTCGTCTTCATCCCGATGGAGCGGTAAACGGCGCTGGGTGAGGCGTTGACGGTGAGCAGCGGGTCATGGCAGGTCGCCTCGGCCAGGTCGAGCAGCCGCGACTTGCCGCATCGTTTCTCCGGGGCACGGATCACCAGGCGGGGCGCGTGGGCCCACACGGGTACGGCGTGGGTGGCGGCGATCCAGAGAACGACCCCGGTCATGGCGTGAGCATCGGGGAGGATGACGTACTTCCCGATCGCATCGCGAACCTCGTTGAGCAGCAGCTCTCCCGCGTTGGGCGCGAAGTCGGCCGGGGTGAGCCTTTCCTCACCCGGGCTGACCGTGACGTTCTCGGCGGTGGTGGTGTCGTCGGCCATGGGTTGTTCCTCCGGGTTGGGTTCCGAGTTGGGCGTTGTCTGGTCGTCTCGTTGGTCGAAGGCGTGGGTCATGCGGCGCTCCGGGTCGCGGCGCGGCGGAAGCCGGACAGGATCGTGTTCTCGGCCTCGTAGGCGGTGTAGGCGCGAGCGGCGATGTGCCCAGCGGCAGCGACCAACAGCCGGTCGAGCGCGGAGTGTTCGGTGATCAGGTCGCGTGCAACCAACTTTCCGACTGTGGCGGCCGCGACGAAGAGCGCGGCGTTTCGGCCGCCCTTGGTCGCGTCCAGCAGACCCGCGACGCCGTTTGCGTGGTCGCCGTTGATCGCGATGTCGAAGACGCGGTTTACGTACGCGTCCGGGTCGCGCAGTGGCTCGCCGGACCCGATCGGCTGTAGTGGTCGGGCCTGTGTCCTAGAACCGTCCTGAGAGCGGTTCTGTGACTGATCCCGCGACGGCCAGGTGATCGCGGCGGCTGATCTTGCTCATCAGTGGGCCTCCTTGGCGCTCGTGTTGTGGGTTGAGGTGGGGTGAGCCGTACCAGCCGTACCAGCCGTACCAACGGCGTGTTTCGGCTGGTCAGGTGCGGATTTTGGGTGGTACGGCTTTGGTACGGCTGGTACGGCTTGGGATTTCTGGTACGGCTTTGGTACGGCTCGATTTCCCAAGCCGTACCACTCGGAATCGTGGCCTGACCTCGGAAAACAGGGTCTTGGTACGGCTGGTACGGCTGGTACGGCTTGGGGCCCTCGACGTGTCGCCGGTCGGGTGGGGTGGGTGGTCATCGACGGGCCTCCGGGTCGCAGGTCGGGTGTGTGCGGGTGCCGTCGTCGATCGCGAGAGGTTGGCGGCAGATGAGGCAGGTTGGGGCGGGTGCGCAGTAGCGGGCCCAGGCGTCGGCGAACGCGGCACGCTGGTAGCCCTTGGCTTGTCCGGTGTCGAACCGGATCGTGTCGGATCGGATGTCGAAGTCGCGCAGCAGGAAACCGAGTTTCATCGCGGTCAGACCTTGCAGCGGGTTGGAGTAGGTCGCCCACGGTGCCTCGGGGTCGTCCTTGAGCCGGTCGAGCAGGACCGAGGTGGGCAGCGCTTCGGCGTCACCGAACGCGGTACGGCAGTCGGTCAGCAGTCGGGTTTGCAGGGTGGTCTGTGCGTTGGCGTCGCGGGTCTCGGTGAGGGTGACGCAGGCTTCGCGGCCGATCTCGGGCCAGTCGCCTCCGGCAAGGTCGGCGATCGCGAGCAGAGGTTCCCAGGTGTCGGCGGCGCGGTCCTCGACCGGCATGTCCGGGGTGGCGGTGCCGAGGTGGTCATGATGCGCGACCACCCACTGGTTCAGCCGCTTTCGGAGGTTGTCCAGCGCTGGACCATCACGGCGAGTCCGGTACGGCGCGACGGACTCACCAGGCGCGCGACGACGCATCCGGATAACGACGGCGCGGTCCTCGATGGTGTCCGGCATCGCACCGATCCCAGCGAGGGCGGCCATGGCGAATGTCTGGATGCGCTCGACGCTCGAGTTAGCGGCGTTGTAGCGCAGCGCGGGCCGGTTGCGCTGGTGTCCGGCGTTGAGCAGGCCGCGTAGGTCTTCGTTCTCGCCTGCCTTGGGTCCGAAGATGGTGTCGGCCTCGTCGAGCAGGATCGTGGGCGGGTTCTTCGTCTTCATCCCGATGGAGCGGTAAACGGCGCTGGGTGAGGCGTTGACGGTGAGCAGCGGGTCATGGCAGGTCGCCTCGGCCAGGTCGAGCAGCCGCGACTTGCCGCATCGTTTCTCCGGGGCACGGATCACCAGGCGGGGCGCGTGGGCCCACACGGGTACGGCGTGGGTGGCGGCGATCCAGAGAACGACCCCGGTCATGGCGTGAGCATCGGGGAGGATGACGTACTTCCCGATCGCATCGCGAACCTCGTTGAGCAGCAGCTCTCCCGCGTTGGGCGCGAAGTCGGCCGGGGTGAGCCTTTCCTCACCCGGGCTGACCGTGACGTTCTCGGCGGTGGTGGTGTCGTCGGCCATGGGTTGTTCCTCCGGGTTGGGTTCCGAGTTGGGCGTTGTCTGGTCGTCTCGTTGGTCGAAGGCGTGGGTCATGCGGCGCTCCGGGTCGCGGCGCGGCGGAAGCCGGACAGGATCGTGTTCTCGGCCTCGTAGGCGGTGTAGGCGCGAGCGGCGATGTGCCCAGCGGCAGCGACCAACAGCCGGTCGAGCGCGGAGTGTTCGGTGATCAGGTCGCGTGCAACCAACTTTCCGACTGTGGCGGCCGCGACGAAGAGCGCGGCGTTTCGGCCGCCCTTGGTCGCGTCCAGCAGACCCGCGACGCCGTTTGCGTGGTCGCCGTTGATCGCGATGTCGAAGACGCGGTTTACGTACGCGTCCGGGTCGCGCAGTGGCTCGCCGGACCCGATCGGCTGTAGTGGTCGGGCCTGTGTCCTAGAACCGTCCTGAGAGCGGTTCTGTGACTGATCCCGCGACGGCCAGGTGATCGCGGCGGCTGATCTTGCTCATCAGTGGGCCTCCTTGGCGCTCGTGTTGTGGGTTGAGGTGGGGTGAGCCGTACCAGCCGTACCAGCCGTACCAACGGCGTGTTTCGGCTGGTCAGGTGCGGATTTTGGGTGGTACGGCTTTGGTACGGCTGGTACGGCTTGGGATTTCTGGTACGGCTTTGGTACGGCTCGATTTCCCAAGCCGTACCACTCGGAATCGTGGCCTGACCTCGGAAAACAGGGTCTTGGTACGGCTGGTACGGCTGGTACGGCTTGGGGCCCTCGACGTGTCGCCGGTCGGGTGGGGTGGGTGGTCATCGACGGGCCTCCGGGTCGCAGGTCGGGTGTGTGCGGGTGCCGTCGTCGATCGCGAGAGGTTGGCGGCAGATGAGGCAGGTTGGGGCGGGTGCGCAGTAGCGGGCCCAGGCGTCGGCGAACGCGGCACGCTGGTAGCCCTTGGCTTGTCCGGTGTCGAACCGGATCGTGTCGGATCGGATGTCGAAGTCGCGCAGCAGGAAACCGAGTTTCATCGCGGTCAGACCTTGCAGCGGGTTGGAGTAGGTCGCCCACGGTGCCTCGGGGTCGTCCTTGAGCCGGTCGAGCAGGACCGAGGTGGGCAGCGCTTCGGCGTCACCGAACGCGGTACGGCAGTCGGTCAGCAGTCGGGTTTGCAGGGTGGTCTGTGCGTTGGCGTCGCGGGTCTCGGTGAGGGTGACGCAGGCTTCGCGGCCGATCTCGGGCCAGTCGCCTCCGGCAAGGTCGGCGATCGCGAGCAGAGGTTCCCAGGTGTCGGCGGCGCGGTCCTCGACCGGCATGTCCGGGGTGGCGGTGCCGAGGTGGTCATGATGCGCGACCACCCACTGGTTCAGCCGCTTTCGGAGGTTGTCCAGCGCTGGACCATCACGGCGAGTCCGGTACGGCGCGACGGACTCACCAGGCGCGCGACGACGCATCCGGATAACGACGGCGCGGTCCTCGATGGTGTCCGGCATCGCACCGATCCCAGCGAGGGCGGCCATGGCGAATGTCTGGATGCGCTCGACGCTCGAGTTAGCGGCGTTGTAGCGCAGCGCGGGCCGGTTGCGCTGGTGTCCGGCGTTGAGCAGGCCGCGTAGGTCTTCGTTCTCGCCTGCCTTGGGTCCGAAGATGGTGTCGGCCTCGTCGAGCAGGATCGTGGGCGGGTTCTTCGTCTTCATCCCGATGGAGCGGTAAACGGCGCTGGGTGAGGCGTTGACGGTGAGCAGCGGGTCATGGCAGGTCGCCTCGGCCAGGTCGAGCAGCCGCGACTTGCCGCATCGTTTCTCCGGGGCACGGATCACCAGGCGGGGCGCGTGGGCCCACACGGGTACGGCGTGGGTGGCGGCGATCCAGAGAACGACCCCGGTCATGGCGTGAGCATCGGGGAGGATGACGTACTTCCCGATCGCATCGCGAACCTCGTTGAGCAGCAGCTCTCCCGCGTTGGGCGCGAAGTCGGCCGGGGTGAGCCTTTCCTCACCCGGGCTGACCGTGACGTTCTCGGCGGTGGTGGTGTCGTCGGCCATGGGTTGTTCCTCCGGGTTGGGTTCCGAGTTGGGCGTTGTCTGGTCGTCTCGTTGGTCGAAGGCGTGGGTCATGCGGCGCTCCGGGTCGCGGCGCGGCGGAAGCCGGACAGGATCGTGTTCTCGGCCTCGTAGGCGGTGTAGGCGCGAGCGGCGATGTGCCCAGCGGCAGCGACCAACAGCCGGTCGAGCGCGGAGTGTTCGGTGATCAGGTCGCGTGCAACCAACTTTCCGACTGTGGCGGCCGCGACGAAGAGCGCGGCGTTTCGGCCGCCCTTGGTCGCGTCCAGCAGACCCGCGACGCCGTTTGCGTGGTCGCCGTTGATCGCGATGTCGAAGACGCGGTTTACGTACGCGTCCGGGTCGCGCAGTGGCTCGCCGGACCCGATCGGCTGTAGTGGTCGGGCCTGTGTCCTAGAACCGTCCTGAGAGCGGTTCTGTGGCTGATCCCGCGACGGCCAGGTGATCGCGGCGGCTGATCTTGCTCATCAGTGGGCCTCCTTGGCGCTCGTGTTGTGGGTTGAGGTGGGGTGAGCCGTACCAGCCGTACCAGCCGTACCAACGGCGTGTTTCGGCTGGTCAGGTGCGGATTTTGGGTGGTACGGCTTTGGTACGGCTGGTACGGCTTGGGATTTCTGGTACGGCTTTGGTACGGCTCGATTTCCCAAGCCGTACCACTCGGAATCGTGGCCTGACCTCGGAAAACAGGGTCTTGGTACGGCTGGTACGGCTGGTACGGCTTGGGGCCCTCGACGTGTCGCCGGTCGGGTGGGGTGGGTGGTCATCGACGGGCCTCCGGGTCGCAGGTCGGGTGTGTGCGGGTGCCGTCGTCGATCGCGAGAGGTTGGCGGCAGATGAGGCAGGTTGGGGCGGGTGCGCAGTAGCGGGCCCAGGCGTCGGCGAACGCGGCACGCTGGTAGCCCTTGGCTTGTCCGGTGTCGAACCGGATCGTGTCGGATCGGATGTCGAAGTCGCGCAGCAGGAAACCGAGTTTCATCGCGGTCAGACCTTGCAGCGGGTTGGAGTAGGTCGCCCACGGTGCCTCGGGGTCGTCCTTGAGCCGGTCGAGCAGGACCGAGGTGGGCAGCGCTTCGGCGTCACCGAACGCGGTACGGCAGTCGGTCAGCAGTCGGGTTTGCAGGGTGGTCTGTGCGTTGGCGTCGCGGGTCTCGGTGAGGGTGACGCAGGCTTCGCGGCCGATCTCGGGCCAGTCGCCTCCGGCAAGGTCGGCGATCGCGAGCAGAGGTTCCCAGGTGTCGGCGGCGCGGTCCTCGACCGGCATGTCCGGGGTGGCGGTGCCGAGGTGGTCATGATGCGCGACCACCCACTGGTTCAGCCGCTTTCGGAGGTTGTCCAGCGCTGGACCATCACGGCGAGTCCGGTACGGCGCGACGGACTCACCAGGCGCGCGACGACGCATCCGGATAACGACGGCGCGGTCCTCGATGGTGTCCGGCATCGCACCGATCCCAGCGAGGGCGGCCATGGCGAATGTCTGGATGCGCTCGACGCTCGAGTTAGCGGCGTTGTAGCGCAGCGCGGGCCGGTTGCGCTGGTGTCCGGCGTTGAGCAGGCCGCGTAGGTCTTCGTTCTCGCCTGCCTTGGGTCCGAAGATGGTGTCGGCCTCGTCGAGCAGGATCGTGGGCGGGTTCTTCGTCTTCATCCCGATGGAGCGGTAAACGGCGCTGGGTGAGGCGTTGACGGTGAGCAGCGGGTCATGGCAGGTCGCCTCGGCCAGGTCGAGCAGCCGCGACTTGCCGCATCGTTTCTCCGGGGCACGGATCACCAGGCGGGGCGCGTGGGCCCACACGGGTACGGCGTGGGTGGCGGCGATCCAGAGAACGACCCCGGTCATGGCGTGAGCATCGGGGAGGATGACGTACTTCCCGATCGCATCGCGAACCTCGTTGAGCAGCAGCTCTCCCGCGTTGGGCGCGAAGTCGGCCGGGGTGAGCCTTTCCTCACCCGGGCTGACCGTGACGTTCTCGGCGGTGGTGGTGTCGTCGGCCATGGGTTGTTCCTCCGGGTTGGGTTCCGAGTTGGGCGTTGTCTGGTCGTCTCGTTGGTCGAAGGCGTGGGTCATGCGGCGCTCCGGGTCGCGGCGCGGCGGAAGCCGGACAGGATCGTGTTCTCGGCCTCGTAGGCGGTGTAGGCGCGAGCGGCGATGTGCCCAGCGGCAGCGACCAACAGCCGGTCGAGCGCGGAGTGTTCGGTGATCAGGTCGCGTGCAACCAACTTTCCGACTGTGGCGGCCGCGACGAAGAGCGCGGCGTTTCGGCCGCCCTTGGTCGCGTCCAGCAGACCCGCGACGCCGTTTGCGTGGTCGCCGTTGATCGCGATGTCGAAGACGCGGTTTACGTACGCGTCCGGGTCGCGCAGTGGCTCGCCGGACCCGATCGGCTGTAGTGGTCGGGCCTGTGTCCTAGAACCGTCCTGAGAGCGGTTCTGTGACTGATCCCGCGACGGCCAGGTGATCGCGGCGGCTGATCTTGCTCATCAGTGGGCCTCCTTGGCGCTCGTGTTGTGGGTTGAGGTGGGGTGAGCCGTACCAGCCGTACCAGCCGTACCAACGGCGTGTTTCGGCTGGTCAGGTGCGGATTTTGGGTGGTACGGCTTTGGTACGGCTGGTACGGCTTGGGATTTCTGGTACGGCTTTGGTACGGCTCGATTTCCCAAGCCGTACCACTCGGAATCGTGGCCTGACCTCGGAAAACAGGGTCTTGGTACGGCTGGTACGGCTGGTACGGCTTGGGGCCCTCGACGTGTCGCCGGTCGGGTGGGGTGGGTGGTCATCGACGGGCCTCCGGGTCGCAGGTCGGGTGTGTGCGGGTGCCGTCGTCGATCGCGAGAGGTTGGCGGCAGATGAGGCAGGTTGGGGCGGGTGCGCAGTAGCGGGCCCAGGCGTCGGCGAACGCGGCACGCTGGTAGCCCTTGGCTTGTCCGGTGTCGAACCGGATCGTGTCGGATCGGATGTCGAAGTCGCGCAGCAGGAAACCGAGTTTCATCGCGGTCAGACCTTGCAGCGGGTTGGAGTAGGTCGCCCACGGTGCCTCGGGGTCGTCCTTGAGCCGGTCGAGCAGGACCGAGGTGGGCAGCGCTTCGGCGTCACCGAACGCGGTACGGCAGTCGGTCAGCAGTCGGGTTTGCAGGGTGGTCTGTGCGTTGGCGTCGCGGGTCTCGGTGAGGGTGACGCAGGCTTCGCGGCCGATCTCGGGCCAGTCGCCTCCGGCAAGGTCGGCGATCGCGAGCAGAGGTTCCCAGGTGTCGGCGGCGCGGTCCTCGACCGGCATGTCCGGGGTGGCGGTGCCGAGGTGGTCATGATGCGCGACCACCCACTGGTTCAGCCGCTTTCGGAGGTTGTCCAGCGCTGGACCATCACGGCGAGTCCGGTACGGCGCGACGGACTCACCAGGCGCGCGACGACGCATCCGGATAACGACGGCGCGGTCCTCGATGGTGTCCGGCATCGCACCGATCCCAGCGAGGGCGGCCATGGCGAATGTCTGGATGCGCTCGACGCTCGAGTTAGCGGCGTTGTAGCGCAGCGCGGGCCGGTTGCGCTGGTGTCCGGCGTTGAGCAGGCCGCGTAGGTCTTCGTTCTCGCCTGCCTTGGGTCCGAAGATGGTGTCGGCCTCGTCGAGCAGGATCGTGGGCGGGTTCTTCGTCTTCATCCCGATGGAGCGGTAAACGGCGCTGGGTGAGGCGTTGACGGTGAGCAGCGGGTCATGGCAGGTCGCCTCGGCCAGGTCGAGCAGCCGCGACTTGCCGCATCGTTTCTCCGGGGCACGGATCACCAGGCGGGGCGCGTGGGCCCACACGGGTACGGCGTGGGTGGCGGCGATCCAGAGAACGACCCCGGTCATGGCGTGAGCATCGGGGAGGATGACGTACTTCCCGATCGCATCGCGAACCTCGTTGAGCAGCAGCTCTCCCGCGTTGGGCGCGAAGTCGGCCGGGGTGAGCCTTTCCTCACCCGGGCTGACCGTGACGTTCTCGGCGGTGGTGGTGTCGTCGGCCATGGGTTGTTCCTCCGGGTTGGGTTCCGAGTTGGGCGTTGTCTGGTCGTCTCGTTGGTCGAAGGCGTGGGTCATGCGGCGCTCCGGGTCGCGGCGCGGCGGAAGCCGGACAGGATCGTGTTCTCGGCCTCGTAGGCGGTGTAGGCGCGAGCGGCGATGTGCCCAGCGGCAGCGACCAACAGCCGGTCGAGCGCGGAGTGTTCGGTGATCAGGTCGCGTGCAACCAACTTTCCGACTGTGGCGGCCGCGACGAAGAGCGCGGCGTTTCGGCCGCCCTTGGTCGCGTCCAGCAGACCCGCGACGCCGTTTGCGTGGTCGCCGTTGATCGCGATGTCGAAGACGCGGTTTACGTACGCGTCCGGGTCGCGCAGTGGCTCGCCGGACCCGATCGGCTGTAGTGGTCGGGCCTGTGTCCTAGAACCGTCCTGAGAGCGGTTCTGTGACTGATCCCGCGACGGCCAGGTGATCGCGGCGGCTGATCTTGCTCATCAGTGGGCCTCCTTGGCGCTCGTGTTGTGGGTTGAGGTGGGGTGAGCCGTACCAGCCGTACCAGCCGTACCAACGGCGTGTTTCGGCTGGTCAGGTGCGGATTTTGGGTGGTACGGCTTTGGTACGGCTGGTACGGCTTGGGATTTCTGGTACGGCTTTGGTACGGCTCGATTTCCCAAGCCGTACCACTCGGAATCGTGGCCTGACCTCGGAAAACAGGGTCTTGGTACGGCTGGTACGGCTGGTACGGCTTGGGGCCCTCGACGTGTCGCCGGTCGGGTGGGGTGGGTGGTCATCGACGGGCCTCCGGGTCGCAGGTCGGGTGTGTGCGGGTGCCGTCGTCGATCGCGAGAGGTTGGCGGCAGATGAGGCAGGTTGGGGCGGGTGCGCAGTAGCGGGCCCAGGCGTCGGCGAACGCGGCACGCTGGTAGCCCTTGGCTTGTCCGGTGTCGAACCGGATCGTGTCGGATCGGATGTCGAAGTCGCGCAGCAGGAAACCGAGTTTCATCGCGGTCAGACCTTGCAGCGGGTTGGAGTAGGTCGCCCACGGTGCCTCGGGGTCGTCCTTGAGCCGGTCGAGCAGGACCGAGGTGGGCAGCGCTTCGGCGTCACCGAACGCGGTACGGCAGTCGGTCAGCAGTCGGGTTTGCAGGGTGGTCTGTGCGTTGGCGTCGCGGGTCTCGGTGAGGGTGACGCAGGCTTCGCGGCCGATCTCGGGCCAGTCGCCTCCGGCAAGGTCGGCGATCGCGAGCAGAGGTTCCCAGGTGTCGGCGGCGCGGTCCTCGACCGGCATGTCCGGGGTGGCGGTGCCGAGGTGGTCATGATGCGCGACCACCCACTGGTTCAGCCGCTTTCGGAGGTTGTCCAGCGCTGGACCATCACGGCGAGTCCGGTACGGCGCGACGGACTCACCAGGCGCGCGACGACGCATCCGGATAACGACGGCGCGGTCCTCGATGGTGTCCGGCATCGCACCGATCCCAGCGAGGGCGGCCATGGCGAATGTCTGGATGCGCTCGACGCTCGAGTTAGCGGCGTTGTAGCGCAGCGCGGGCCGGTTGCGCTGGTGTCCGGCGTTGAGCAGGCCGCGTAGGTCTTCGTTCTCGCCTGCCTTGGGTCCGAAGATGGTGTCGGCCTCGTCGAGCAGGATCGTGGGCGGGTTCTTCGTCTTCATCCCGATGGAGCGGTAAACGGCGCTGGGTGAGGCGTTGACGGTGAGCAGCGGGTCATGGCAGGTCGCCTCGGCCAGGTCGAGCAGCCGCGACTTGCCGCATCGTTTCTCCGGGGCACGGATCACCAGGCGGGGCGCGTGGGCCCACACGGGTACGGCGTGGGTGGCGGCGATCCAGAGAACGACCCCGGTCATGGCGTGAGCATCGGGGAGGATGACGTACTTCCCGATCGCATCGCGAACCTCGTTGAGCAGCAGCTCTCCCGCGTTGGGCGCGAAGTCGGCCGGGGTGAGCCTTTCCTCACCCGGGCTGACCGTGACGTTCTCGGCGGTGGTGGTGTCGTCGGCCATGGGTTGTTCCTCCGGGTTGGGTTCCGAGTTGGGCGTTGTCTGGTCGTCTCGTTGGTCGAAGGCGTGGGTCATGCGGCGCTCCGGGTCGCGGCGCGGCGGAAGCCGGACAGGATCGTGTTCTCGGCCTCGTAGGCGGTGTAGGCGCGAGCGGCGATGTGCCCAGCGGCAGCGACCAACAGCCGGTCGAGCGCGGAGTGTTCGGTGATCAGGTCGCGTGCAACCAACTTTCCGACTGTGGCGGCCGCGACGAAGAGCGCGGCGTTTCGGCCGCCCTTGGTCGCGTCCAGCAGACCCGCGACGCCGTTTGCGTGGTCGCCGTTGATCGCGATGTCGAAGACGCGGTTTACGTACGCGTCCGGGTCGCGCAGTGGCTCGCCGGACCCGATCGGCTGTAGTGGTCGGGCCTGTGTCCTAGAACCGTCCTGAGAGCGGTTCTGTGACTGATCCCGCGACGGCCAGGTGATCGCGGCGGCTGATCTTGCTCATCAGTGGGCCTCCTTGGCGCTCGTGTTGTGGGTTGAGGTGGGGTGAGCCGTACCAGCCGTACCAGCCGTACCAACGGCGTGTTTCGGCTGGTCAGGTGCGGATTTTGGGTGGTACGGCTTTGGTACGGCTGGTACGGCTTGGGATTTCTGGTACGGCTTTGGTACGGCTCGATTTCCCAAGCCGTACCACTCGGAATCGTGGCCTGACCTCGGAAAACAGGGTCTTGGTACGGCTGGTACGGCTGGTACGGCTTGGGGCCCTCGACGTGTCGCCGGTCGGGTGGGGTGGGTGGTCATCGACGGGCCTCCGGGTCGCAGGTCGGGTGTGTGCGGGTGCCGTCGTCGATCGCGAGAGGTTGGCGGCAGATGAGGCAGGTTGGGGCGGGTGCGCAGTAGCGGGCCCAGGCGTCGGCGAACGCGGCACGCTGGTAGCCCTTGGCTTGTCCGGTGTCGAACCGGATCGTGTCGGATCGGATGTCGAAGTCGCGCAGCAGGAAACCGAGTTTCATCGCGGTCAGACCTTGCAGCGGGTTGGAGTAGGTCGCCCACGGTGCCTCGGGGTCGTCCTTGAGCCGGTCGAGCAGGACCGAGGTGGGCAGCGCTTCGGCGTCACCGAACGCGGTACGGCAGTCGGTCAGCAGTCGGGTTTGCAGGGTGGTCTGTGCGTTGGCGTCGCGGGTCTCGGTGAGGGTGACGCAGGCTTCGCGGCCGATCTCGGGCCAGTCGCCTCCGGCAAGGTCGGCGATCGCGAGCAGAGGTTCCCAGGTGTCGGCGGCGCGGTCCTCGACCGGCATGTCCGGGGTGGCGGTGCCGAGGTGGTCATGATGCGCGACCACCCACTGGTTCAGCCGCTTTCGGAGGTTGTCCAGCGCTGGACCATCACGGCGAGTCCGGTACGGCGCGACGGACTCACCAGGCGCGCGACGACGCATCCGGATAACGACGGCGCGGTCCTCGATGGTGTCCGGCATCGCACCGATCCCAGCGAGGGCGGCCATGGCGAATGTCTGGATGCGCTCGACGCTCGAGTTAGCGGCGTTGTAGCGCAGCGCGGGCCGGTTGCGCTGGTGTCCGGCGTTGAGCAGGCCGCGTAGGTCTTCGTTCTCGCCTGCCTTGGGTCCGAAGATGGTGTCGGCCTCGTCGAGCAGGATCGTGGGCGGGTTCTTCGTCTTCATCCCGATGGAGCGGTAAACGGCGCTGGGTGAGGCGTTGACGGTGAGCAGCGGGTCATGGCAGGTCGCCTCGGCCAGGTCGAGCAGCCGCGACTTGCCGCATCGTTTCTCCGGGGCACGGATCACCAGGCGGGGCGCGTGGGCCCACACGGGTACGGCGTGGGTGGCGGCGATCCAGAGAACGACCCCGGTCATGGCGTGAGCATCGGGGAGGATGACGTACTTCCCGATCGCATCGCGAACCTCGTTGAGCAGCAGCTCTCCCGCGTTGGGCGCGAAGTCGGCCGGGGTGAGCCTTTCCTCACCCGGGCTGACCGTGACGTTCTCGGCGGTGGTGGTGTCGTCGGCCATGGGTTGTTCCTCCGGGTTGGGTTCCGAGTTGGGCGTTGTCTGGTCGTCTCGTTGGTCGAAGGCGTGGGTCATGCGGCGCTCCGGGTCGCGGCGCGGCGGAAGCCGGACAGGATCGTGTTCTCGGCCTCGTAGGCGGTGTAGGCGCGAGCGGCGATGTGCCCAGCGGCAGCGACCAACAGCCGGTCGAGCGCGGAGTGTTCGGTGATCAGGTCGCGTGCAACCAACTTTCCGACTGTGGCGGCCGCGACGAAGAGCGCGGCGTTTCGGCCGCCCTTGGTCGCGTCCAGCAGACCCGCGACGCCGTTTGCGTGGTCGCCGTTGATCGCGATGTCGAAGACGCGGTTTACGTACGCGTCCGGGTCGCGCAGTGGCTCGCCGGACCCGATCGGCTGTAGTGGTCGGGCCTGTGTCCTAGAACCGTCCTGAGAGCGGTTCTGTGACTGATCCCGCGACGGCCAGGTGATCGCGGCGGCTGATCTTGCTCATCAGTGGGCCTCCTTGGCGCTCGTGTTGTGGGTTGAGGTGGGGTGAGCCGTACCAGCCGTACCAGCCGTACCAACGGCGTGTTTCGGCTGGTCAGGTGCGGATTTTGGGTGGTACGGCTTTGGTACGGCTGGTACGGCTTGGGATTTCTGGTACGGCTTTGGTACGGCTCGATTTCCCAAGCCGTACCACTCGGAATCGTGGCCTGACCTCGGAAAACAGGGTCTTGGTACGGCTGGTACGGCTGGTACGGCTTGGGGCCCTCGACGTGTCGCCGGTCGGGTGGGGTGGGTGGTCATCGACGGGCCTCCGGGTCGCAGGTCGGGTGTGTGCGGGTGCCGTCGTCGATCGCGAGAGGTTGGCGGCAGATGAGGCAGGTTGGGGCGGGTGCGCAGTAGCGGGCCCAGGCGTCGGCGAACGCGGCACGCTGGTAGCCCTTGGCTTGTCCGGTGTCGAACCGGATCGTGTCGGATCGGATGTCGAAGTCGCGCAGCAGGAAACCGAGTTTCATCGCGGTCAGACCTTGCAGCGGGTTGGAGTAGGTCGCCCACGGTGCCTCGGGGTCGTCCTTGAGCCGGTCGAGCAGGACCGAGGTGGGCAGCGCTTCGGCGTCACCGAACGCGGTACGGCAGTCGGTCAGCAGTCGGGTTTGCAGGGTGGTCTGTGCGTTGGCGTCGCGGGTCTCGGTGAGGGTGACGCAGGCTTCGCGGCCGATCTCGGGCCAGTCGCCTCCGGCAAGGTCGGCGATCGCGAGCAGAGGTTCCCAGGTGTCGGCGGCGCGGTCCTCGACCGGCATGTCCGGGGTGGCGGTGCCGAGGTGGTCATGATGCGCGACCACCCACTGGTTCAGCCGCTTTCGGAGGTTGTCCAGCGCTGGACCATCACGGCGAGTCCGGTACGGCGCGACGGACTCACCAGGCGCGCGACGACGCATCCGGATAACGACGGCGCGGTCCTCGATGGTGTCCGGCATCGCACCGATCCCAGCGAGGGCGGCCATGGCGAATGTCTGGATGCGCTCGACGCTCGAGTTAGCGGCGTTGTAGCGCAGCGCGGGCCGGTTGCGCTGGTGTCCGGCGTTGAGCAGGCCGCGTAGGTCTTCGTTCTCGCCTGCCTTGGGTCCGAAGATGGTGTCGGCCTCGTCGAGCAGGATCGTGGGCGGGTTCTTCGTCTTCATCCCGATGGAGCGGTAAACGGCGCTGGGTGAGGCGTTGACGGTGAGCAGCGGGTCATGGCAGGTCGCCTCGGCCAGGTCGAGCAGCCGCGACTTGCCGCATCGTTTCTCCGGGGCACGGATCACCAGGCGGGGCGCGTGGGCCCACACGGGTACGGCGTGGGTGGCGGCGATCCAGAGAACGACCCCGGTCATGGCGTGAGCATCGGGGAGGATGACGTACTTCCCGATCGCATCGCGAACCTCGTTGAGCAGCAGCTCTCCCGCGTTGGGCGCGAAGTCGGCCGGGGTGAGCCTTTCCTCACCCGGGCTGACCGTGACGTTCTCGGCGGTGGTGGTGTCGTCGGCCATGGGTTGTTCCTCCGGGTTGGGTTCCGAGTTGGGCGTTGTCTGGTCGTCTCGTTGGTCGAAGGCGTGGGTCATGCGGCGCTCCGGGTCGCGGCGCGGCGGAAGCCGGACAGGATCGTGTTCTCGGCCTCGTAGGCGGTGTAGGCGCGAGCGGCGATGTGCCCAGCGGCAGCGACCAACAGCCGGTCGAGCGCGGAGTGTTCGGTGATCAGGTCGCGTGCAACCAACTTTCCGACTGTGGCGGCCGCGACGAAGAGCGCGGCGTTTCGGCCGCCCTTGGTCGCGTCCAGCAGACCCGCGACGCCGTTTGCGTGGTCGCCGTTGATCGCGATGTCGAAGACGCGGTTTACGTACGCGTCCGGGTCGCGCAGTGGCTCGCCGGACCCGATCGGCTGTAGTGGTCGGGCCTGTGTCCTAGAACCGTCCTGAGAGCGGTTCTGTGGCTGATCCCGCGACGGCCAGGTGATCGCGGCGGCTGATCTTGCTCATCAGTGGGCCTCCTTGGCGCTCGTGTTGTGGGTTGAGGTGGGGTGAGCCGTACCAGCCGTACCAGCCGTACCAACGGCGTGTTTCGGCTGGTCAGGTGCGGATTTTGGGTGGTACGGCTTTGGTACGGCTGGTACGGCTTGGGATTTCTGGTACGGCTTTGGTACGGCTCGATTTCCCAAGCCGTACCACTCGGAATCGTGGCCTGACCTCGGAAAACAGGGTCTTGGTACGGCTGGTACGGCTGGTACGGCTTGGGGCCCTCGACGTGTCGCCGGTCGGGTGGGGTGGGTGGTCATCGACGGGCCTCCGGGTCGCAGGTCGGGTGTGTGCGGGTGCCGTCGTCGATCGCGAGAGGTTGGCGGCAGATGAGGCAGGTTGGGGCGGGTGCGCAGTAGCGGGCCCAGGCGTCGGCGAACGCGGCACGCTGGTAGCCCTTGGCTTGTCCGGTGTCGAACCGGATCGTGTCGGATCGGATGTCGAAGTCGCGCAGCAGGAAACCGAGTTTCATCGCGGTCAGACCTTGCAGCGGGTTGGAGTAGGTCGCCCACGGTGCCTCGGGGTCGTCCTTGAGCCGGTCGAGCAGGACCGAGGTGGGCAGCGCTTCGGCGTCACCGAACGCGGTACGGCAGTCGGTCAGCAGTCGGGTTTGCAGGGTGGTCTGTGCGTTGGCGTCGCGGGTCTCGGTGAGGGTGACGCAGGCTTCGCGGCCGATCTCGGGCCAGTCGCCTCCGGCAAGGTCGGCGATCGCGAGCAGAGGTTCCCAGGTGTCGGCGGCGCGGTCCTCGACCGGCATGTCCGGGGTGGCGGTGCCGAGGTGGTCATGATGCGCGACCACCCACTGGTTCAGCCGCTTTCGGAGGTTGTCCAGCGCTGGACCATCACGGCGAGTCCGGTACGGCGCGACGGACTCACCAGGCGCGCGACGACGCATCCGGATAACGACGGCGCGGTCCTCGATGGTGTCCGGCATCGCACCGATCCCAGCGAGGGCGGCCATGGCGAATGTCTGGATGCGCTCGACGCTCGAGTTAGCGGCGTTGTAGCGCAGCGCGGGCCGGTTGCGCTGGTGTCCGGCGTTGAGCAGGCCGCGTAGGTCTTCGTTCTCGCCTGCCTTGGGTCCGAAGATGGTGTCGGCCTCGTCGAGCAGGATCGTGGGCGGGTTCTTCGTCTTCATCCCGATGGAGCGGTAAACGGCGCTGGGTGAGGCGTTGACGGTGAGCAGCGGGTCATGGCAGGTCGCCTCGGCCAGGTCGAGCAGCCGCGACTTGCCGCATCGTTTCTCCGGGGCACGGATCACCAGGCGGGGCGCGTGGGCCCACACGGGTACGGCGTGGGTGGCGGCGATCCAGAGAACGACCCCGGTCATGGCGTGAGCATCGGGGAGGATGACGTACTTCCCGATCGCATCGCGAACCTCGTTGAGCAGCAGCTCTCCCGCGTTGGGCGCGAAGTCGGCCGGGGTGAGCCTTTCCTCACCCGGGCTGACCGTGACGTTCTCGGCGGTGGTGGTGTCGTCGGCCATGGGTTGTTCCTCCGGGTTGGGTTCCGAGTTGGGCGTTGTCTGGTCGTCTCGTTGGTCGAAGGCGTGGGTCATGCGGCGCTCCGGGTCGCGGCGCGGCGGAAGCCGGACAGGATCGTGTTCTCGGCCTCGTAGGCGGTGTAGGCGCGAGCGGCGATGTGCCCAGCGGCAGCGACCAACAGCCGGTCGAGCGCGGAGTGTTCGGTGATCAGGTCGCGTGCAACCAACTTTCCGACTGTGGCGGCCGCGACGAAGAGCGCGGCGTTTCGGCCGCCCTTGGTCGCGTCCAGCAGACCCGCGACGCCGTTTGCGTGGTCGCCGTTGATCGCGATGTCGAAGACGCGGTTTACGTACGCGTCCGGGTCGCGCAGTGGCTCGCCGGACCCGATCGGCTGTAGTGGTCGGGCCTGTGTCCTAGAACCGTCCTGAGAGCGGTTCTGTGACGTGCGGGTGGCGGGTCGGCGGTCGTGGGTGAGGAGGTCGAGCAGGAACATCGGGAGCGGTGCGGCCGGGCGGTCGTCGATGATGTCGTACGCGCTAGCTCCGATGCTGGTTGGCGGTGCGGCGACGTATCCGCCGTGGGCGCGGGTGTCGATCAACCAGCCGATCTTTCCGGCTGTGTTGCCGTAGGCCACATCGGCCGGCGCAGCGTAGTAGAGGTGGGTTCCTCCGGAGACGGTGCGCACGGTGTAGGTCGGGGTGATGGTGCCGCCGTGGACTCCGGCGAGGTGGTCGAGCACGTCGGCGCCAGTGGTGATCTCGAACGACTTCCACGGTTCGGGGATCTCGGTTCCGGGCTTGTGGGTGTCGAGGTCGACCACGACCAGGCGGGAGGGCCCACAGGCGATCCCGACTCCGTAGGCGGGGTTGCTGGACCATGCTTTGGTGATCTTGTCGGCGCGGATGGTGGCGCGTTGCTCCCACCCGGCGTGAGTGGTGCGGCACCCCGGGGCGGTGCCATCGCAGTCGGTGGCACGGTGGTTCGGCGTAGCGGGCCGCTTGGAGCCGGGCAGCAGGGGGAAGACTCGCCAGCCACGGGCGGCGTAGTCCAGAGCGGTCGTGAGGCTGTCGGTCAGGGTGTCAGGCTGCTGCTGCATCATCGATCTGTCCTTCCTCGGATTCGTGCTGGTCGTGGTGCTGGTCTGGTTCGTGGCGGTCGGGTCGGGCGAGGGCGACCATGAAGCCCTTCAAGGTCGGTCGCGGGTGCTCGGCGGCGTACTCGGCGAGTTCGGTCGGATAGCCCAGGGATTCGGCCTCAGCGGCGAGGAACCAGGCGTGCGAGGCGTTGTGAAACTCGCTGGTGATCAGGTCGCGCCACCAGTGGCGGCGACGCTGCACATAGCGGCGGCGCGGACGGCGGGGAGGGCGGCTCATCAGGCACCCGCAGCCCTGCTATTGGTCCAGCGGTAGACGGTCCGGTCGGAGACGTCGAGCAGCCCGGCGACCTCGGGCACGGGCAGCCCGTACGCGCGCAGCTCGACCGCAGCGCACGCGGCGTGGACCTGGTCGCCGTCCTCGTCGTTCAGCGGCTCATCGCAGATGGCGCACTGGTCGATGTGGTCCTCGTTGTGGTGCGCGTCGTCGTGGGTGTCAGGGATGACAGTCAGGGTCGGCGCGACACTGACAGCCGGGGTGACAGCGGAGCCGGGAGCAGTGATCTCGTGAGGGTGGTTGTCAGGGTCGGTGTCACCCGCGGTGTCAGCCCTGGTGTCAGGGGTTGTGTCAGGGGTGAGGGTCGCCTGACGGCCGATCAGCTTGCCGTAGGCGATCGCCCCGGCCGCGTGCTTCTCGGCGGACCTGGTCAGCCGGGACGCGGCGCGGTTCTCGGCGCGCTCGACGGTCACCTTGATCTCGGCCAGAGCACGGGTACGTGCGGCCAGCCGCGCCGACTCGCCGTAGCCGGTGATGGTCTCCATGTGGGCGGCGTGACGAGCCTCGATCACGGCCAGGGCTCGCTGGTCGCGGATCTCTGCCGTGCGGGACCGGATGATCGCGGCAGTCTCCGGGGAGACGGTGACCTGGTCGCGGATCCCGTCAGCGACCAGCAGCAGCGCAGCCAGCGCCGGAATCGCCGACCAAGGGCCCATGTGCCCGACAGCAGCGAGCAGGACCGTCGAGGCGGCCACAGCAACCGCCGTGGCGGCACCGAAGCCGTAGGCGGCGGCTCGCTGTCCGGACTTGTAGGCACCGATCGTGGTGTGACCCAGCGCAGCCCACACCACATCAGCGGCGAGAGCGACGGCTACACCGACAGCGGGCGCGGCAGAACCTGCGGCGGGGATCATCGCGGCGACCTGCGGCGCGATGGTCACAGCGACCTGGACGAAGCCAACGAAGGTCATTCCGTAGCCGACACCAGCGAGGCCAGAGGGCCGTTTCTTGGTGGTGGTGGTGTGCGCGTTCATGGCGGTGAGTTCTCCTGTTTCGGACTGTTTCGGGCATGGGTGAGGTAGGGACTTGGGCCAGCGAGACGTTTCTGGAGGGTTTCTCCGCTACCGGGTGGAGGTGTTGGGCGAGGTGGGTAGCGGTAGCGGGCGGGAGGAGGGGTCGGATCGGCCCGGATCCAGGGTTCGAACGGGTGCGCGAAGTGGAGGGCTACTCCGCTACGTCGCTGGTCAGGTAGCAGTTTCGGTAGTAGCAGGGGTGCTACGGGTAGCAGCCGCTACGGCTACCGATTCCGGGGTTCAGACGGGTGCAAGGACACCTCCGATCGGGTTGTCGGGGTCGTCGGTGTCGGTGTGGCCGAGTGTGTCGGTCAGGTCGCGGCGGACCAGACCGCGTTTGTTGGTCTGCTTGCCGTCGATGACCTTCTTGACCTGGACGGTGCGGATCCCGTGGGGTTTGACGGCAGCGGTGACCTGCTCCCCGGTCCACCCGCCATAGAGCGACCCGTTGTGCTCGGCGAGGCGGGCGGCGAGTTCGTCGCACCAGACCTTCCCGTTGCTCCACTCCGGGTCGTGCTCGGGCCAGACCGCGAGGAGGTGGTCCAGGATGGATCCGGTGTCGTCGTCGGGCAGGATCTCCCCGGCCGCCATTCCGGTCAGGCGGCCAGCGGCCAACCGCGCAGCACGGGCACGGGCACAGATGACCTCGGCGGCGGGCGCGTCCACGAAGGAGGACCGGACGATGACCGGGTCGTCACCCTCACCGACGAGGTAGGCGATACCGAGGTCTTTACGACCGAAGGTGGTCGCGCGGATGCCGGACTTGTACATCGAGGTCCCCAGGACCATGTCGTTCTCGACCTGTCCCATGACCTTGAGGCACAGCCGCAGGACCGCGTTCGCGGAGATGCCGGTCGGGATGGACTTGGCGTCGGGGCGCTGGGTGGCCAGCCAGACCATGATCCCGACCGCGGGTCCGCGCTTGACCAGGTCGGTGACGATCTCGGCGATCTCGGCCCCGTGGGTGGGGTGCTCGAACATCTTCTGTGTCTCGTCAAAGGCCCAGAAGATCGGGTGCAGTTTGAGGGACTTCTCCGAGGCGAGAGCGTCGGTGACCTTGGACTCGGGGCACACCTCCCGGGGCAGGGTCTTGATGGCCTTGTAGCGGCGGCGCATCTCGATCGCCCCTTCCCGCAGGTCGCGGACGAGGTAGTCGATGTCTTCGGGGTCGTCCCCGGACCGGTTGGCGTGGGCGACGTCATCGAGCATCCCGAGGTCGGATCCGCCCTTGAGGTTGTAGGTGTGCAGCTCGACGCGCGGGTCCAGCGCGGCAGCGAGGCAGAGCAGGCGCAGGGTGAACGTCTTACCCATGCGCGGCAGGGCACCGATAAGACCGGTCGCGAACATCAGGGTCACGACCACGGGGCGGCCACGCTGGTCGACACCGATCGGGATCGGCTCGAACACGTTGACCTTCCCGGAGGTGGCCAGCGGCCAGGGCGCGGGCTTGGACTGGGCCAGGGACTTGTCGGCGACGTAGAGGACCAGGCGGCCGACGTGGACCTCGGGGTCGGTCTCGGGCCACACCTTCCCCAGGGAGCGACGCAGACCCGAAGCGAGACGGTCGCGCTGCTCGATCACCTCCGAGGCAGTCACCCCGGGCGGGAGGTCGAGTTCGGCACGGAACCCAGCACCGTCACGCATGATCGGCGAGACGAACGCGATCGCCTTCGCACCCTCCTTAGCCATGGCCTGGTTCAGCCGCGCCAGACCCAGCGAACCGAGCGCGTTGAGGATCAGGTCCGAGGTAAGCCGCGGCTCCTTGGCCGTGTCCACGGCACGGCCGGTGATCGGCTTGTCCGGGTTGCGACCGAGCAGGCCGAGACCAGCCAGAGCGGCCAAGCCGAGACCGAGCTGGACCATCAGGGAGTCGATCCCGTACACGACGTAGGCGGCGATGCCGGCCACGGTCAGGAGCATCAGGACCGCAAGGAAGACGCGCGCTTTGATCTGGCGGCGGTGGTCCTCCCTCAGCCGGAGATAGGCCCCGGCGTCGAGGGTGTTGCCGCGTACGGTCATCCGGTTCTCTTTGTCCTCGGCGTCGAAGATCCAGCCCCAGCACATAGCCATGACACGGCCCAGGCCGAGCGGGGACCGGGCGGCCAACTTCGCGTAGTACGTCGGCAGACGCACCCCGTGATAGGTCGTGGTGTGGCCGTAGTGCTTCACCGCCCACGCAGCCGCCGACTTCGCCGACTCGCGGTCCTTGGCCCAGGCGGGCAGGATCTCCCGGCGCGGGGCAGCCTTGACCGTGCCGGACCGGTCGTCGCGAACGGCGAGGACCTGACCGTCAACGATCTCCGGAGTCGTCTCCGTGTCGTCCTCGGCGGCGGCGTCGGTGTTGTCGTGAGCGGCCTGAGCGCGCTCAGAGACGTTCTCGGCGATGGCCGGGGCAGCGTTGGTGCTCTCAGAGGCTTCAGGAGCGGCCTCACGGGCGCGGCGAGCCGCGTCGAGGTCGTAGACCCCGATCCCGTGGGCCTCTTGGTTCGGTGTGGTGGTCATGATCAGGCTCCCTTCTCAGCAAGGCCAGCGGCCTTGGTCAGGTTTTTGGCCAGGGTCCGGGCGGCGGCGGGGGTGATGGTGTGGACGCCGACCTGGACATACGGCGTCCTCGCGGACGGGTCGACGACGATGTCGGGGGTGTTGGGCCCCGACCTGATGACGGTGACCTTGGGGCGCTTGGGCATCAGAACCAGCCCTTCGCCACTGGGTTGGTGCGCTTGACCGGCTTCTTGTTCCGGTACGGGTCGGACGCTTTGCCGACCTTGGCCTTCTTGCCCGCGTGCGGGTCCTTGGAGCCGGGCAGCTTCTTCGCGACCTTCGCGCGGTGGGTCCGGGCGACGTGGCGTGCGGTGTCCTTGACGGTGCCGTGGCCGAACAGGCCGGTGTACTCGACAGCCATGGCGTCACTTCACCCACTTGGGGAACTTGTAGTTCTCGGCCATGTCGGCCTGCTTGAGGTAGACCTTGGCCAGGTCTTCGCAGGTCTTCGCGGCGGCAGGCTTGCCCTGCTCACGGAAGCGCGCGGCTCCCTTCTCGGCCATCTCAGCCTCGCGGCGGAACTTCGCAGCCTGTTTCTTGAAGTCGGCCCGGGCGGCTGCCTTGTTGATCTTCATGACTAGTTCCTTTACCTCTCGGTGGTGGTGTTGTCAGGCCAGGGGTAGGAGGCGCCAGCTGCACGCGCGGTCGCGGCGATCACCAGCCGCAACGCGGTGCGGTCCAAGCCGGGCAGGACCTCGTTGAGGCAGACCGTGCGGTCGTAGGAGGCCAGGGACAGCGCGATGTCCAGCAGGCGACGCTCACCCCCGGAGAGGTAGCCACCGTCCGCGCGGTCGGCGTCGATCCAGGCAGCGCCGGGCTCGACCCGGACCCACGACCCGTTCAGCAGGCGACCGCCCCAGGCACGGACCAGCAGCTCGACCGCAGCCTCGTCGGGAAGGGAGCCCTTCGCCCAGCGGCGCAGAGCGGCCGCGATCTCGGGCTTGGATGTCGGGATCTTCGCCAGGTTCTCAGGGGTGCTCATGCTGCGGCCTCCGAGACGGTCCACACGCGCTCGGTGGTCGACATCTTCACGAACACCGTGGTCTCGCCACTGCCAGCAGGGACCCGACCGGACCAGTCGTGACGAATCAGCAGCCCGATCGCGTCAGCGACGTAGGCCCGGGCATCCTCGCTCAGGTAGAGCGCATCGGCGATCAGCTGTGCCGCGACAAGCCCAGCGGGCTCGATCTCCAGCAGCACAGCGGGTCGACGCTCCGGGGCCCCATGAGCGAGACGAACGTCCGTCCCCGCGCTCACCTTGAAGCCGTGCACGTCCACGTTCGGGACACACTCCAGGATGTTTGCGGCCCAGGTCAGATCCCACGACTTCGCGGTACTCATCGGGCACCCCCGGCGATGTTCGAGGCGGCCGAGAGAGCCGACGTCATCGCCGTCTCGATCCCGTCCAGGATCGGCGCGCCGATCGTGGTCGAGGCCAACGAGAGACCGAGGACCGCACCGAAGGCGAGGACACCCGGGTGGGTGCCGCCCCAGCGGACCATGAAGACAGCGACGATCAGGAAGATGATGAACAAAGGTGCGGTAACCATGACTAGATATGCCTTTCAGGCGGCCTCGGCCGGGACGGCCGGGCGAGGGTCGGTGATCGTGTAGACAGGCGCGGCCGAGATCGCCGCGTCGTGGTTGGCCTGCTGGACCAGCAGGTGCAGCAGTGCCGTCATCGCCCGGCGGTGGGCCCGCTTGGCGAGCGCGTCGGCCGGGTCAGCGAGCAGACGGCACTCGGCCTCGACCAGATCGACCTCAGCAGCGATCTGCGGCCACTCGGCTTCAATCGCGGCCAGGTCATCTCCGGTCGGCTCGTCTCGTGTGTTCGCGAAGTGGTCGGTGTGCATCGGGGTGGTTCCTTCCGGGTGATGAGCGGGTGTTGCTTGGTGGCCGGGCCGGGGCTGCCTCTGGGGCTCACCCCGGGCCCGGGGATCGTGGGTCAGGCTCCGTACTTTCGGGAGCGGGCAACCTGACGACCGGCTTCGGTAAGGGCGAACAAGGCATCGCCGGACGGGAAGGACCGGACGCAGCGGATGAGGCCGCGCTCAGCGAGACCCGTGATGACGCGGTGGTGGTGCTTCCGGGTGGCGATCTGGCCACGGTTGACCGTGTCGGCGGTGTCCTTGCGGGTCTGCCAGGCGGCGTACATCGCGTCGAGGGTCTTGCCCTGGTTGGCGGTGATGGTGGCGGTGGTCGTGATCATCTTCATGCCCTTTCCGTGGCCTGGCAGCCGGGTGGCTGCCTGTGTTCTACCTAACAACGGAATGGCTCACCATGTCAACTGTTAGGTAGAAGTTTCTGCGAGAAATTTCCGCTCGGGCTGGGGTCGTGCGACAGTTGTCAGCGAAACTGTTAGGTCAGAACGAGCACACTGAATGGCGAAGGTCGAACTAGGGAGACGCATGACAGACGGGCCAATCGACGCACTGGCGGGTGCGAAGCAGCAGCGGATCGCACGCGACATTCAGAACCAGATCGAGGCGGGGGTCCTACGTGACGGCGAGGTCATGCCGTCGACCCGAACGCTCGCCGAGCAGACGGGTGCGAGCGTCTGGACGGTCAATGAGGCGATGAAGGCACTCGCAGAGATGGGGCTGGTGGAGAACCAGTCGCGTTCGCGCCGGATCGTGCGATCTGCGCACCTCACGCCCAAGGTGAGCGAGGCGGCTCCCCGGGCTCTGCTGATCGGCGGCTACGCGGGTAGCGGCAAGACCGAGCTCGGGCGCATCCTCACCCGGCTGACGGGCTGGATGATCATCGACAAGGACACCATCACCCGCCCAGTTGTCGAGGTGGCTCTTGAGGCGTTGGGGGCTGAGTCGAGCGATCGGGAGTCGGAGACCTATTTGTCAAAGGTCCGGCCGCGTGAGTATGAGGCGCTGATGTCGACGGCGCACGAAAACACGGCATGCGGCGCTGGTGCCGTCGTCACGGCTCCCTTCTTGCGTGAGTTCAAGGACGCGTCGTGGCTCGCGCGCCAGCAGGCGCAGTTTGCGGACGACGGATTACCCATGACCGTCGTGTGGGTCACCTGTGACGCGGACACGATGCTGACCTATGTACGTCGTCGGGGTGCAGCTCGTGACGCGCACAAGCTGGCCACCTGGGACGCGTACATGGAGGCGATTGACCTCACGTTCCGTCCAGTCGTGGACCATCACGTCATCGACAATTCGACATCTGCGGAGCCTCTTAAGGATCAGGCGGCGCGACTGATAGCAACGCTCGCCGAGGTGCCCGCGAAATGACTCGCGGGGTGATCCTCTACGGTCCGCCGGCCGCTGGGAAGGACACCGTCGACGCTGCCCTTCGAGCGCTGTCGGATGACTACGTCCACTTCGCGCGAATCAAGGTCGGCGAGGGTCGCCGAGAGGGCTACCGAATTACGACCAGCGCCGCGCTCCAAGAACTACGGGAGCGCGGCGGCGTCGTGTGGGAGAACAGCCGCTACGGTGCGACCTATGCGGTTGACAGGCCTGGCCTGATCGACGCGCTCGGCCATGGGGTGCCGGTCCTCCACCTAGGACAGGTCGAGGCGGTCGACGCGGTAGCCACGGCGGTCAGTGGAGCGCGTTGGGTTGTCGTTTCTCTCTGGTGTCCGGAGGATGTCGCAGTCGATCGGTTGCGGCAGCGGGGGAGTGCGGACGTTGCAGAGCGTCTGGAGGCATGGCGGGCGACGCCCGAACTGGGAGAGGCAGACCTCAGGTTCGATACATCCATGGTCGAGCCGCGTGATGCAGCGCGACGTATTGACGCACATGTTCGGAAGGCCTGCACGCTCGCCGATTCATTCCCCCCCGATTCCCCCCGAGGGTGAAACGACATGCAATACATGCAACGCCTGCCAGGTGTTCTCAACCCATAGTTCTGGGTCTCCAAACCTTCGCAATGAGAAGGCCAGGGGTTCGAATCCCCTCAGCTCCACCAAAGAAGAACCCCGCCTGACCTGCGGAAACGCAGAGAGTCAGGCGGGGTTCTTGCTTGTTTGTGCTGCCGTTATTCGGCGGATTCCCCCCGGATTCCCCCCGAGCCGTTCAGGCGGGCCAATCCGGCCTCATCTGCGACGGTCCCGAGGTGGTGCAGATAGATGTTTGTCGTCGCGATTGAGGCATGCCCCATCCATGCCTGAACCGTGGTCGCGGGCACGCCCTTCGCCAGCCACAGGCAGGCGGCCGTGTGGCGCAGATCGTGAATTCTGCGGCCGTGCGAGATCAGCTCCCAGTCGACGGCCCGCTTGACGGCGCTCGCGTGCAACCGGTGACCAGTGGCGGTGACGAACACCAGATCGCGGGTGGTGCGTCCGGCGATCAGGTCTTTGACGGTCGGGAGGATGCGGTCCGCGAGCGGCACGAATCGGGACTTCCCGGACTTGGTTGTCTTGGCTTCGCCTCCCTCGGGTGCTGCGCGTCGAACGTAGATGCCCGGCATGGGGTCGAATACGACGTCGCTCACTCGAACCTCACGCAGCTCCGACCAGCGGAGCCCGGTCCATCCCGCGACCAGCAGGATGTCCGAGAGTCGGGCGAGGTCGCGTGTTCGCTCTGCTGCTCGAATCAGACTGACGGAGTCCCTCGATGCGAGGTGGGCGGCATCGAGGACGAAGGTCTCTAGCTCGGTCTCGCTGAAGGGGTGCATCTCGGTGGCTACCTCACTTGCTTTGGGTACTCGGGTTGGTGTGACGGGGTTGTGCTGGACCATGCGTTCTCGGACTGCCCATGCGAAGAACGAAGACAGTGACGCCCGGTAGCGCTTGACCGACTTCTCGGCGAGGCCTCGGCGGCGGAGCGCGACCAGCGCGCGGGAGACCTCGCGTTCGGTCACACTGCCGATCTGCAGGGCTGACAGCGCGGGCGGTGTTAGGCGCGGGAGCGCGGCATCTGCGGTGTACGTCTTGGGGGCGACGGTCGCCTTGCGCTCATCGAGCCACATCGGCAAGGCCTTGCGGACGGTGATCTGTCCGGCGCGGCGGTCGAACCCACCCGCGAGCGCGGCACGCTCGCGGGTGAGCCAGTCGACAGCCTCGCGGCGGGTGTCGAACATCTTTGTGCCGATGTCGACCCGACCTTGCTTCAGTCGCGCTTGCCAGCGACCGTTCGTCATCTTCCGGACGTTCACGCGGCCACCTCCTCAAGCCAGGCGAGCACGTCGCTACGGCGATAGCGGGGCGAGTCAGGAGAGAGCCAGTAGACGCGAGGTCCCTTGCCGGTTGCCCGCCAGCGGCAGAGCGTCGACGGCGTCACCTTGAGCGCTTCGGCGACCTCGCGCGATGTCCAGAGGATCGGCAGCACATCGTTCGGGTCGTTGGCTGATCCCGCGACGGCCAGGTGATCGCGGCGGCTGATCTTGCTCATCAGTGGGCCTCCTTGGCGCTCGTGTTGTGGGTTGAGGTGGGGTGAGCCGTACCAGCCGTACCAGCCGTACCAACGGCGTGTTTCGGCTGGTCAGGTGCGGATTTTGGGTGGTACGGCTTTGGTACGGCTGGTACGGCTTGGGATTTCTGGTACGGCTTTGGTACGGCTCGATTTCCCAAGCCGTACCACTCGGAATCGTGGCCTGACCTCGGAAAACAGGGTCTTGGTACGGCTGGTACGGCTGGTACGGCTTGGGGCCCTCGACGTGTCGCCGGTCGGGTGGGGTGGGTGGTCATCGACGGGCCTCCGGGTCGCAGGTCGGGTGTGTGCGGGTGCCGTCGTCGATCGCGAGAGGTTGGCGGCAGATGAGGCAGGTTGGGGCGGGTGCGCAGTAGCGGGCCCAGGCGTCGGCGAACGCGGCACGCTGGTAGCCCTTGGCTTGTCCGGTGTCGAACCGGATCGTGTCGGATCGGATGTCGAAGTCGCGCAGCAGGAAACCGAGTTTCATCGCGGTCAGACCTTGCAGCGGGTTGGAGTAGGTCGCCCACGGTGCCTCGGGGTCGTCCTTGAGCCGGTCGAGCAGGACCGAGGTGGGCAGCGCTTCGGCGTCACCGAACGCGGTACGGCAGTCGGTCAGCAGTCGGGTTTGCAGGGTGGTCTGTGCGTTGGCGTCGCGGGTCTCGGTGAGGGTGACGCAGGCTTCGCGGCCGATCTCGGGCCAGTCGCCTCCGGCAAGGTCGGCGATCGCGAGCAGAGGTTCCCAGGTGTCGGCGGCGCGGTCCTCGACCGGCATGTCCGGGGTGGCGGTGCCGAGGTGGTCATGATGCGCGACCACCCACTGGTTCAGCCGCTTTCGGAGGTTGTCCAGCGCTGGACCATCACGGCGAGTCCGGTACGGCGCGACGGACTCACCAGGCGCGCGACGACGCATCCGGATAACGACGGCGCGGTCCTCGATGGTGTCCGGCATCGCACCGATCCCAGCGAGGGCGGCCATGGCGAATGTCTGGATGCGCTCGACGCTCGAGTTAGCGGCGTTGTAGCGCAGCGCGGGCCGGTTGCGCTGGTGTCCGGCGTTGAGCAGGCCGCGTAGGTCTTCGTTCTCGCCTGCCTTGGGTCCGAAGATGGTGTCGGCCTCGTCGAGCAGGATCGTGGGCGGGTTCTTCGTCTTCATCCCGATGGAGCGGTAAACGGCGCTGGGTGAGGCGTTGACGGTGAGCAGCGGGTCATGGCAGGTCGCCTCGGCCAGGTCGAGCAGCCGCGACTTGCCGCATCGTTTCTCCGGGGCACGGATCACCAGGCGGGGCGCGTGGGCCCACACGGGTACGGCGTGGGTGGCGGCGATCCAGAGAACGACCCCGGTCATGGCGTGAGCATCGGGGAGGATGACGTACTTCCCGATCGCATCGCGAACCTCGTTGAGCAGCAGCTCTCCCGCGTTGGGCGCGAAGTCGGCCGGGGTGAGCCTTTCCTCACCCGGGCTGACCGTGACGTTCTCGGCGGTGGTGGTGTCGTCGGCCATGGGTTGTTCCTCCGGGTTGGGTTCCGAGCGGCAGCACATCGTTCGGGTCGTTGGCTGATCCCGCGACGGCCAGGTGATCGCGGCGGCTGATCTTGCCTCATCAGTGGGCCTCCTTGGCGCTCGTGTTGTGGGTTGAGGTGGGGTGAGCCGTACCAGCCGTACCAGCCGTACCAACGGCGTGTTTCGGCTGGTCAGGTGCGGATTTTGGGTGGTACGGCTTTGGTACGGCTGGTACGGCTTGGGATTTCTGGTACGGCTTTGGTACGGCTCGATTTCCCAAGCCGTACCACTCGGAATCGTGGCCTGACCTCGGAAAACAGGGTCTTGGTACGGCTGGTACGGCTGGTACGGCTTGGGGCCCTCGACGTGTCGCCGGTCGGGTGGGGTGGGTGGTCATCGACGGGCCTCCGGGTCGCAGGTCGGGTGTGTGCGGGTGCCGTCGTCGATCGCGAGAGGTTGGCGGCAGATGAGGCAGGTTGGGGCGGGTGCGCAGTAGCGGGCCCAGGCGTCGGCGAACGCGGCACGCTGGTAGCCCTTGGCTTGTCCGGTGTCGAACCGGATCGTGTCGGATCGGATGTCGAAGTCGCGCAGCAGGAAACCGAGTTTCATCGCGGTCAGACCTTGCAGCGGGTTGGAGTAGGTCGCCCACGGTGCCTCGGGGTCGTCCTTGAGCCGGTCGAGCAGGACCGAGGTGGGCAGCGCTTCGGCGTCACCGAACGCGGTACGGCAGTCGGTCAGCAGTCGGGTTTGCAGGGTGGTCTGTGCGTTGGCGTCGCGGGTCTCGGTGAGGGTGACGCAGGCTTCGCGGCCGATCTCGGGCCAGTCGCCTCCGGCAAGGTCGGCGATCGCGAGCAGAGGTTCCCAGGTGTCGGCGGCGCGGTCCTCGACCGGCATGTCCGGGGTGGCGGTGCCGAGGTGGTCATGATGCGCGACCACCCACTGGTTCAGCCGCTTTCGGAGGTTGTCCAGCGCTGGACCATCACGGCGAGTCCGGTACGGCGCGACGGACTCACCAGGCGCGCGACGACGCATCCGGATAACGACGGCGCGGTCCTCGATGGTGTCCGGCATCGCACCGATCCCAGCGAGGGCGGCCATGGCGAATGTCTGGATGCGCTCGACGCTCGAGTTAGCGGCGTTGTAGCGCAGCGCGGGCCGGTTGCGCTGGTGTCCGGCGTTGAGCAGGCCGCGTAGGTCTTCGTTCTCGCCTGCCTTGGGTCCGAAGATGGTGTCGGCCTCGTCGAGCAGGATCGTGGGCGGGTTCTTCGTCTTCATCCCGATGGAGCGGTAAACGGCGCTGGGTGAGGCGTTGACGGTGAGCAGCGGGTCATGGCAGGTCGCCTCGGCCAGGTCGAGCAGCCGCGACTTGCCGCATCGTTTCTCCGGGGCACGGATCACCAGGCGGGGCGCGTGGGCCCACACGGGTACGGCGTGGGTGGCGGCGATCCAGAGAACGACCCCGGTCATGGCGTGAGCATCGGGGAGGATGACGTACTTCCCGATCGCATCGCGAACCTCGTTGAGCAGCAGCTCTCCCGCGTTGGGCGCGAAGTCGGCCGGGGTGAGCCTTTCCTCACCCGGGCTGACCGTGACGTTCTCGGCGGTGGTGGTGTCGTCGGCCATGGGTTGTTCCTCCGGGTTGGGTTCCGAGTTGGGCGTTGTCTGGTCGTCTCGTTGGTCGAAGGCGTGGGTCATGCGGCGCTCCGGGTCGCGGCGCGGCGGAAGCCGGACAGGATCGTGTTCTCGGCCTCGTAGGCGGTGTAGGCGCGAGCGGCGATGTGCCCAGCGGCAGCGACCAACAGCCGGTCGAGCGCGGAGTGTTCGGTGATCAGGTCGCGTGCAACCAACTTTCCGACTGTGGCGGCCGCGACGAAGAGCGCGGCGTTTCGGCCGCCCTTGGTCGCGTCCAGCAGACCCGCGACGCCGTTTGCGTGGTCGCCGTTGATCGCGATGTCGAAGACGCGGTTTACGTACGCGTCCGGGTCGCGCAGTGGCTCGCCGGACCCGATCGGCTGTAGTGGTCGGGCCTGTGTCCTAGAACCGTCCTGAGAGCGGTTCTGTGACGTGCGGGTGGCGGGTCGGCGGTCGTGGGTGAGGAGGTCGAGCAGGAACATCGGGAGCGGTGCGGCCGGGCGGTCGTCGATGATGTCGTACGCGCTAGCTCCGATGCTGGTTGGCGGTGCGGCGACGTATCCGCCGTGGGCGCGGGTGTCGATCAACCAGCCGATCTTTCCGGCTGTGTTGCCGTAGGCCACATCGGCCGGCGCAGCGTAGTAGAGGTGGGTTCCTCCGGAGACGGTGCGCACGGTGTAGGTCGGGGTGATGGTGCCGCCGTGGACTCCGGCGAGGTGGTCGAGCACGTCGGCGCCAGTGGTGATCTCGAACGACTTCCACGGTTCGGGGATCTCGGTTCCGGGCTTGTGGGTGTCGAGGTCGACCACGACCAGGCGGGAGGGCCCACAGGCGATCCCGACTCCGTAGGCGGGGTTGCTGGACCATGCTTTGGTGATCTTGTCGGCGCGGATGGTGGCGCGTTGCTCCCACCCGGCGTGAGTGGTGCGGCACCCCGGGGCGGTGCCATCGCAGTCGGTGGCACGGTGGTTCGGCGTAGCGGGCCGCTTGGAGCCGGGCAGCAGGGGGAAGACTCGCCAGCCACGGGCGGCGTAGTCCAGAGCGGTCGTGAGGCTGTCGGTCAGGGTGTCAGGCTGCTGCTGCATCATCGATCTGTCCTTCCTCGGATTCGTGCTGGTCGTGGTGCTGGTCTGGTTCGTGGCGGTCGGGTCGGGCGAGGGCGACCATGAAGCCCTTCAAGGTCGGTCGCGGGTGCTCGGCGGCGTACTCGGCGAGTTCGGTCGGATAGCCCAGGGATTCGGCCTCAGCGGCGAGGAACCAGGCGTGCGAGGCGTTGTGAAACTCGCTGGTGATCAGGTCGCGCCACCAGTGGCGGCGACGCTGCACATAGCGGCGGCGCGGACGGCGGGGAGGGCGGCTCATCAGGCACCCGCAGCCCTGCTATTGGTCCAGCGGTAGACGGTCCGGTCGGAGACGTCGAGCAGCCCGGCGACCTCGGGCACGGGCAGCCCGTACGCGCGCAGCTCGACCGCAGCGCACGCGGCGTGGACCTGGTCGCCGTCCTCGTCGTTCAGCGGCTCATCGCAGATGGCGCACTGGTCGATGTGGTCCTCGTTGTGGTGCGCGTCGTCGTGGGTGTCAGGGATGACAGTCAGGGTCGGCGCGACACTGACAGCCGGGGTGACAGCGGAGCCGGGAGCAGTGATCTCGTGAGGGTGGTTGTCAGGGTCGGTGTCACCCGCGGTGTCAGCCCTGGTGTCAGGGGTTGTGTCAGGGGTGAGGGTCGCCTGACGGCCGATCAGCTTGCCGTAGGCGATCGCCCCGGCCGCGTGCTTCTCGGCGGACCTGGTCAGCCGGGACGCGGCGCGGTTCTCGGCGCGCTCGACGGTCACCTTGATCTCGGCCAGAGCACGGGTACGTGCGGCCAGCCGCGCCGACTCGCCGTAGCCGGTGATGGTCTCCATGTGGGCGGCGTGACGAGCCTCGATCACGGCCAGGGCTCGCTGGTCGCGGATCTCTGCCGTGCGGGACCGGATGATCGCGGCAGTCTCCGGGGAGACGGTGACCTGGTCGCGGATCCCGTCAGCGACCAGCAGCAGCGCAGCCAGCGCCGGAATCGCCGACCAAGGGCCCATGTGCCCGACAGCAGCGAGCAGGACCGTCGAGGCGGCCACAGCAACCGCCGTGGCGGCACCGAAGCCGTAGGCGGCGGCTCGCTGTCCGGACTTGTAGGCACCGATCGTGGTGTGACCCAGCGCAGCCCACACCACATCAGCGGCGAGAGCGACGGCTACACCGACAGCGGGCGCGGCAGAACCTGCGGCGGGGATCATCGCGGCGACCTGCGGCGCGATGGTCACAGCGACCTGGACGAAGCCAACGAAGGTCATTCCGTAGCCGACACCAGCGAGGCCAGAGGGCCGTTTCTTGGTGGTGGTGGTGTGCGCGTTCATGGCGGTGAGTTCTCCTGTTTCGGACTGTTTCGGGCATGGGTGAGGTAGGGACTTGGGCCAGCGAGACGTTTCTGGAGGGTTTCTCCGCTACCGGGTGGAGGTGTTGGGCGAGGTGGGTAGCGGTAGCGGGCGGGAGGAGGGGTCGGATCGGCCCGGATCCAGGGTTCGAACGGGTGCGCGAAGTGGAGGGCTACTCCGCTACGTCGCTGGTCAGGTAGCAGTTTCGGTAGTAGCAGGGGTGCTACGGGTAGCAGCCGCTACGGCTACCGATTCCGGGGTTCAGACGGGTGCAAGGACACCTCCGATCGGGTTGTCGGGGTCGTCGGTGTCGGTGTGGCCGAGTGTGTCGGTCAGGTCGCGGCGGACCAGACCGCGTTTGTTGGTCTGCTTGCCGTCGATGACCTTCTTGACCTGGACGGTGCGGATCCCGTGGGGTTTGACGGCAGCGGTGACCTGCTCCCCGGTCCACCCGCCATAGAGCGACCCGTTGTGCTCGGCGAGGCGGGCGGCGAGTTCGTCGCACCAGACCTTCCCGTTGCTCCACTCCGGGTCGTGCTCGGGCCAGACCGCGAGGAGGTGGTCCAGGATGGATCCGGTGTCGTCGTCGGGCAGGATCTCCCCGGCCGCCATTCCGGTCAGGCGGCCAGCGGCCAACCGCGCAGCACGGGCACGGGCACAGATGACCTCGGCGGCGGGCGCGTCCACGAAGGAGGACCGGACGATGACCGGGTCGTCACCCTCACCGACGAGGTAGGCGATACCGAGGTCTTTACGACCGAAGGTGGTCGCGCGGATGCCGGACTTGTACATCGAGGTCCCCAGGACCATGTCGTTCTCGACCTGTCCCATGACCTTGAGGCACAGCCGCAGGACCGCGTTCGCGGAGATGCCGGTCGGGATGGACTTGGCGTCGGGGCGCTGGGTGGCCAGCCAGACCATGATCCCGACCGCGGGTCCGCGCTTGACCAGGTCGGTGACGATCTCGGCGATCTCGGCCCCGTGGGTGGGGTGCTCGAACATCTTCTGTGTCTCGTCAAAGGCCCAGAAGATCGGGTGCAGTTTGAGGGACTTCTCCGAGGCGAGAGCGTCGGTGACCTTGGACTCGGGGCACACCTCCCGGGGCAGGGTCTTGATGGCCTTGTAGCGGCGGCGCATCTCGATCGCCCCTTCCCGCAGGTCGCGGACGAGGTAGTCGATGTCTTCGGGGTCGTCCCCGGACCGGTTGGCGTGGGCGACGTCATCGAGCATCCCGAGGTCGGATCCGCCCTTGAGGTTGTAGGTGTGCAGCTCGACGCGCGGGTCCAGCGCGGCAGCGAGGCAGAGCAGGCGCAGGGTGAACGTCTTACCCATGCGCGGCAGGGCACCGATAAGACCGGTCGCGAACATCAGGGTCACGACCACGGGGCGGCCACGCTGGTCGACACCGATCGGGATCGGCTCGAACACGTTGACCTTCCCGGAGGTGGCCAGCGGCCAGGGCGCGGGCTTGGACTGGGCCAGGGACTTGTCGGCGACGTAGAGGACCAGGCGGCCGACGTGGACCTCGGGGTCGGTCTCGGGCCACACCTTCCCCAGGGAGCGACGCAGACCCGAAGCGAGACGGTCGCGCTGCTCGATCACCTCCGAGGCAGTCACCCCGGGCGGGAGGTCGAGTTCGGCACGGAACCCAGCACCGTCACGCATGATCGGCGAGACGAACGCGATCGCCTTCGCACCCTCCTTAGCCATGGCCTGGTTCAGCCGCGCCAGACCCAGCGAACCGAGCGCGTTGAGGATCAGGTCCGAGGTAAGCCGCGGCTCCTTGGCCGTGTCCACGGCACGGCCGGTGATCGGCTTGTCCGGGTTGCGACCGAGCAGGCCGAGACCAGCCAGAGCGGCCAAGCCGAGACCGAGCTGGACCATCAGGGAGTCGATCCCGTACACGACGTAGGCGGCGATGCCGGCCACGGTCAGGAGCATCAGGACCGCAAGGAAGACGCGCGCTTTGATCTGGCGGCGGTGGTCCTCCCTCAGCCGGAGATAGGCCCCGGCGTCGAGGGTGTTGCCGCGTACGGTCATCCGGTTCTCTTTGTCCTCGGCGTCGAAGATCCAGCCCCAGCACATAGCCATGACACGGCCCAGGCCGAGCGGGGACCGGGCGGCCAACTTCGCGTAGTACGTCGGCAGACGCACCCCGTGATAGGTCGTGGTGTGGCCGTAGTGCTTCACCGCCCACGCAGCCGCCGACTTCGCCGACTCGCGGTCCTTGGCCCAGGCGGGCAGGATCTCCCGGCGCGGGGCAGCCTTGACCGTGCCGGACCGGTCGTCGCGAACGGCGAGGACCTGACCGTCAACGATCTCCGGAGTCGTCTCCGTGTCGTCCTCGGCGGCGGCGTCGGTGTTGTCGTGAGCGGCCTGAGCGCGCTCAGAGACGTTCTCGGCGATGGCCGGGGCAGCGTTGGTGCTCTCAGAGGCTTCAGGAGCGGCCTCACGGGCGCGGCGAGCCGCGTCGAGGTCGTAGACCCCGATCCCGTGGGCCTCTTGGTTCGGTGTGGTGGTCATGATCAGGCTCCCTTCTCAGCAAGGCCAGCGGCCTTGGTCAGGTTTTTGGCCAGGGTCCGGGCGGCGGCGG
The DNA here is from genome assembly GCF_013408335.1 of Nocardioides panzhihuensis. NCBI lineage: Bacteria > Bacillati > Actinomycetota > Actinomycetes > Propionibacteriales > Nocardioidaceae > Nocardioides > Nocardioides panzhihuensis. The sequence goes on from NZ_JACBZR010000003.1 coordinate 55,930, forward strand.
GGGTGATGGTGTGGACGCCGACCTGGACATACGGCGTCCTCGCGGACGGGTCGACGACGATGTCGGGGGTGTTGGGCCCCGACCTGATGACGGTGACCTTGGGGCGCTTGGGCATCAGAACCAGCCCTTCGCCACTGGGTTGGTGCGCTTGACCGGCTTCTTGTTCCGGTACGGGTCGGACGCTTTGCCGACCTTGGCCTTCTTGCCCGCGTGCGGGTCCTTGGAGCCGGGCAGCTTCTTCGCGACCTTCGCGCGGTGGGTCCGGGCGACGTGGCGTGCGGTGTCCTTGACGGTGCCGTGGCCGAACAGGCCGGTGTACTCGACAGCCATGGCGTCACTTCACCCACTTGGGGAACTTGTAGTTCTCGGCCATGTCGGCCTGCTTGAGGTAGACCTTGGCCAGGTCTTCGCAGGTCTTCGCGGCGGCAGGCTTGCCCTGCTCACGGAAGCGCGCGGCTCCCTTCTCGGCCATCTCAGCCTCGCGGCGGAACTTCGCAGCCTGTTTCTTGAAGTCGGCCCGGGCGGCTGCCTTGTTGATCTTCATGACTAGTTCCTTTACCTCTCGGTGGTGGTGTTGTCAGGCCAGGGGTAGGAGGCGCCAGCTGCACGCGCGGTCGCGGCGATCACCAGCCGCAACGCGGTGCGGTCCAAGCCGGGCAGGACCTCGTTGAGGCAGACCGTGCGGTCGTAGGAGGCCAGGGACAGCGCGATGTCCAGCAGGCGACGCTCACCCCCGGAGAGGTAGCCACCGTCCGCGCGGTCGGCGTCGATCCAGGCAGCGCCGGGCTCGACCCGGACCCACGACCCGTTCAGCAGGCGACCGCCCCAGGCACGGACCAGCAGCTCGACCGCAGCCTCGTCGGGAAGGGAGCCCTTCGCCCAGCGGCGCAGAGCGGCCGCGATCTCGGGCTTGGATGTCGGGATCTTCGCCAGGTTCTCAGGGGTGCTCATGCTGCGGCCTCCGAGACGGTCCACACGCGCTCGGTGGTCGACATCTTCACGAACACCGTGGTCTCGCCACTGCCAGCAGGGACCCGACCGGACCAGTCGTGACGAATCAGCAGCCCGATCGCGTCAGCGACGTAGGCCCGGGCATCCTCGCTCAGGTAGAGCGCATCGGCGATCAGCTGTGCCGCGACAAGCCCAGCGGGCTCGATCTCCAGCAGCACAGCGGGTCGACGCTCCGGGGCCCCATGAGCGAGACGAACGTCCGTCCCCGCGCTCACCTTGAAGCCGTGCACGTCCACGTTCGGGACACACTCCAGGATGTTTGCGGCCCAGGTCAGATCCCACGACTTCGCGGTACTCATCGGGCACCCCCGGCGATGTTCGAGGCGGCCGAGAGAGCCGACGTCATCGCCGTCTCGATCCCGTCCAGGATCGGCGCGCCGATCGTGGTCGAGGCCAACGAGAGACCGAGGACCGCACCGAAGGCGAGGACACCCGGGTGGGTGCCGCCCCAGCGGACCATGAAGACAGCGACGATCAGGAAGATGATGAACAAAGGTGCGGTAACCATGACTAGATATGCCTTTCAGGCGGCCTCGGCCGGGACGGCCGGGCGAGGGTCGGTGATCGTGTAGACAGGCGCGGCCGAGATCGCCGCGTCGTGGTTGGCCTGCTGGACCAGCAGGTGCAGCAGTGCCGTCATCGCCCGGCGGTGGGCCCGCTTGGCGAGCGCGTCGGCCGGGTCAGCGAGCAGACGGCACTCGGCCTCGACCAGATCGACCTCAGCAGCGATCTGCGGCCACTCGGCTTCAATCGCGGCCAGGTCATCTCCGGTCGGCTCGTCTCGTGTGTTCGCGAAGTGGTCGGTGTGCATCGGGGTGGTTCCTTCCGGGTGATGAGCGGGTGTTGCTTGGTGGCCGGGCCGGGGCTGCCTCTGGGGCTCACCCCGGGCCCGGGGATCGTGGGTCAGGCTCCGTACTTTCGGGAGCGGGCAACCTGACGACCGGCTTCGGTAAGGGCGAACAAGGCATCGCCGGACGGGAAGGACCGGACGCAGCGGATGAGGCCGCGCTCAGCGAGACCCGTGATGACGCGGTGGTGGTGCTTCCGGGTGGCGATCTGGCCACGGTTGACCGTGTCGGCGGTGTCCTTGCGGGTCTGCCAGGCGGCGTACATCGCGTCGAGGGTCTTGCCCTGGTTGGCGGTGATGGTGGCGGTGGTCGTGATCATCTTCATGCCCTTTCCGTGGCCTGGCAGCCGGGTGGCTGCCTGTGTTCTACCTAACAACGGAATGGCTCACCATGTCAACTGTTAGGTAGAAGTTTCTGCGAGAAATTTCCGCTCGGGCTGGGGTCGTGCGACAGTTGTCAGCGAAACTGTTAGGTCAGAACGAGCACACTGAATGGCGAAGGTCGAACTAGGGAGACGCATGACAGACGGGCCAATCGACGCACTGGCGGGTGCGAAGCAGCAGCGGATCGCACGCGACATTCAGAACCAGATCGAGGCGGGGGTCCTACGTGACGGCGAGGTCATGCCGTCGACCCGAACGCTCGCCGAGCAGACGGGTGCGAGCGTCTGGACGGTCAATGAGGCGATGAAGGCACTCGCAGAGATGGGGCTGGTGGAGAACCAGTCGCGTTCGCGCCGGATCGTGCGATCTGCGCACCTCACGCCCAAGGTGAGCGAGGCGGCTCCCCGGGCTCTGCTGATCGGCGGCTACGCGGGTAGCGGCAAGACCGAGCTCGGGCGCATCCTCACCCGGCTGACGGGCTGGATGATCATCGACAAGGACACCATCACCCGCCCAGTTGTCGAGGTGGCTCTTGAGGCGTTGGGGGCTGAGTCGAGCGATCGGGAGTCGGAGACCTATTTGTCAAAGGTCCGGCCGCGTGAGTATGAGGCGCTGATGTCGACGGCGCACGAAAACACGGCATGCGGCGCTGGTGCCGTCGTCACGGCTCCCTTCTTGCGTGAGTTCAAGGACGCGTCGTGGCTCGCGCGCCAGCAGGCGCAGTTTGCGGACGACGGATTACCCATGACCGTCGTGTGGGTCACCTGTGACGCGGACACGATGCTGACCTATGTACGTCGTCGGGGTGCAGCTCGTGACGCGCACAAGCTGGCCACCTGGGACGCGTACATGGAGGCGATTGACCTCACGTTCCGTCCAGTCGTGGACCATCACGTCATCGACAATTCGACATCTGCGGAGCCTCTTAAGGATCAGGCGGCGCGACTGATAGCAACGCTCGCCGAGGTGCCCGCGAAATGACTCGCGGGGTGATCCTCTACGGTCCGCCGGCCGCTGGGAAGGACACCGTCGACGCTGCCCTTCGAGCGCTGTCGGATGACTACGTCCACTTCGCGCGAATCAAGGTCGGCGAGGGTCGCCGAGAGGGCTACCGAATTACGACCAGCGCCGCGCTCCAAGAACTACGGGAGCGCGGCGGCGTCGTGTGGGAGAACAGCCGCTACGGTGCGACCTATGCGGTTGACAGGCCTGGCCTGATCGACGCGCTCGGCCATGGGGTGCCGGTCCTCCACCTAGGACAGGTCGAGGCGGTCGACGCGGTAGCCACGGCGGTCAGTGGAGCGCGTTGGGTTGTCGTTTCTCTCTGGTGTCCGGAGGATGTCGCAGTCGATCGGTTGCGGCAGCGGGGGAGTGCGGACGTTGCAGAGCGTCTGGAGGCATGGCGGGCGACGCCCGAACTGGGAGAGGCAGACCTCAGGTTCGATACATCCATGGTCGAGCCGCGTGATGCAGCGCGACGTATTGACGCACATGTTCGGAAGGCCTGCACGCTCGCCGATTCATTCCCCCCCGATTCCCCCCGAGGGTGAAACGACATGCAATACATGCAACGCCTGCCAGGTGTTCTCAACCCATAGTTCTGGGTCTCCAAACCTTCGCAATGAGAAGGCCAGGGGTTCGAATCCCCTCAGCTCCACCAAAGAAGAACCCCGCCTGACCTGCGGAAACGCAGAGAGTCAGGCGGGGTTCTTGCTTGTTTGTGCTGCCGTTATTCGGCGGATTCCCCCCGGATTCCCCCCGAGCCGTTCAGGCGGGCCAATCCGGCCTCATCTGCGACGGTCCCGAGGTGGTGCAGATAGATGTTTGTCGTCGCGATTGAGGCATGCCCCATCCATGCCTGAACCGTGGTCGCGGGCACGCCCTTCGCCAGCCACAGGCAGGCGGCCGTGTGGCGCAGATCGTGAATTCTGCGGCCGTGCGAGATCAGCTCCCAGTCGACGGCCCGCTTGACGGCGCTCGCGTGCAACCGGTGACCAGTGGCGGTGACGAACACCAGATCGCGGGTGGTGCGTCCGGCGATCAGGTCTTTGACGGTCGGGAGGATGCGGTCCGCGAGCGGCACGAATCGGGACTTCCCGGACTTGGTTGTCTTGGCTTCGCCTCCCTCGGGTGCTGCGCGTCGAACGTAGATGCCCGGCATGGGGTCGAATACGACGTCGCTCACTCGAACCTCACGCAGCTCCGACCAGCGGAGCCCGGTCCATCCCGCGACCAGCAGGATGTCCGAGAGTCGGGCGAGGTCGCGTGTTCGCTCTGCTGCTCGAATCAGACTGACGGAGTCCCTCGATGCGAGGTGGGCGGCATCGAGGACGAAGGTCTCTAGCTCGGTCTCGCTGAAGGGGTGCATCTCGGTGGCTACCTCACTTGCTTTGGGTACTCGGGTTGGTGTGACGGGGTTGTGCTGGACCATGCGTTCTCGGACTGCCCATGCGAAGAACGAAGACAGTGACGCCCGGTAGCGCTTGACCGACTTCTCGGCGAGGCCTCGGCGGCGGAGCGCGACCAGCGCGCGGGAGACCTCGCGTTCGGTCACACTGCCGATCTGCAGGGCTGACAGCGCGGGCGGTGTTAGGCGCGGGAGCGCGGCATCTGCGGTGTACGTCTTGGGGGCGACGGTCGCCTTGCGCTCATCGAGCCACATCGGCAAGGCCTTGCGGACGGTGATCTGTCCGGCGCGGCGGTCGAACCCACCCGCGAGCGCGGCACGCTCGCGGGTGAGCCAGTCGACAGCCTCGCGGCGGGTGTCGAACATCTTTGTGCCGATGTCGACCCGACCTTGCTTCAGTCGCGCTTGCCAGCGACCGTTCGTCATCTTCCGGACGTTCACGCGGCCACCTCCTCAAGCCAGGCGAGCACGTCGCTACGGCGATAGCGGGGCGAGTCAGGAGAGAGCCAGTAGACGCGAGGTCCCTTGCCGGTTGCCCGCCAGCGGCAGAGCGTCGACGGCGTCACCTTGAGCGCTTCGGCGACCTCGCGCGATGTCCAGAGGATCGGCAGCACATCGTTCGGGTCGTTGGCTGATCCCGCGACGGCCAGGTGATCGCGGCGGCTGATCTTGCTCATCAGTGGGCCTCCTTGGCGCTCGTGTTGTGGGTTGAGGTGGGGTGAGCCGTACCAGCCGTACCAGCCGTACCAACGGCGTGTTTCGGCTGGTCAGGTGCGGATTTTGGGTGGTACGGCTTTGGTACGGCTGGTACGGCTTGGGATTTCTGGTACGGCTTTGGTACGGCTCGATTTCCCAAGCCGTACCACTCGGAATCGTGGCCTGACCTCGGAAAACAGGGTCTTGGTACGGCTGGTACGGCTGGTACGGCTTGGGGCCCTCGACGTGTCGCCGGTCGGGTGGGGTGGGTGGTCATCGACGGGCCTCCGGGTCGCAGGTCGGGTGTGTGCGGGTGCCGTCGTCGATCGCGAGAGGTTGGCGGCAGATGAGGCAGGTTGGGGCGGGTGCGCAGTAGCGGGCCCAGGCGTCGGCGAACGCGGCACGCTGGTAGCCCTTGGCTTGTCCGGTGTCGAACCGGATCGTGTCGGATCGGATGTCGAAGTCGCGCAGCAGGAAACCGAGTTTCATCGCGGTCAGACCTTGCAGCGGGTTGGAGTAGGTCGCCCACGGTGCCTCGGGGTCGTCCTTGAGCCGGTCGAGCAGGACCGAGGTGGGCAGCGCTTCGGCGTCACCGAACGCGGTACGGCAGTCGGTCAGCAGTCGGGTTTGCAGGGTGGTCTGTGCGTTGGCGTCGCGGGTCTCGGTGAGGGTGACGCAGGCTTCGCGGCCGATCTCGGGCCAGTCGCCTCCGGCAAGGTCGGCGATCGCGAGCAGAGGTTCCCAGGTGTCGGCGGCGCGGTCCTCGACCGGCATGTCCGGGGTGGCGGTGCCGAGGTGGTCATGATGCGCGACCACCCACTGGTTCAGCCGCTTTCGGAGGTTGTCCAGCGCTGGACCATCACGGCGAGTCCGGTACGGCGCGACGGACTCACCAGGCGCGCGACGACGCATCCGGATAACGACGGCGCGGTCCTCGATGGTGTCCGGCATCGCACCGATCCCAGCGAGGGCGGCCATGGCGAATGTCTGGATGCGCTCGACGCTCGAGTTAGCGGCGTTGTAGCGCAGCGCGGGCCGGTTGCGCTGGTGTCCGGCGTTGAGCAGGCCGCGTAGGTCTTCGTTCTCGCCTGCCTTGGGTCCGAAGATGGTGTCGGCCTCGTCGAGCAGGATCGTGGGCGGGTTCTTCGTCTTCATCCCGATGGAGCGGTAAACGGCGCTGGGTGAGGCGTTGACGGTGAGCAGCGGGTCATGGCAGGTCGCCTCGGCCAGGTCGAGCAGCCGCGACTTGCCGCATCGTTTCTCCGGGGCACGGATCACCAGGCGGGGCGCGTGGGCCCACACGGGTACGGCGTGGGTGGCGGCGATCCAGAGAACGACCCCGGTCATGGCGTGAGCATCGGGGAGGATGACGTACTTCCCGATCGCATCGCGAACCTCGTTGAGCAGCAGCTCTCCCGCGTTGGGCGCGAAGTCGGCCGGGGTGAGCCTTTCCTCACCCGGGCTGACCGTGACGTTCTCGGCGGTGGTGGTGTCGTCGGCCATGGGTTGTTCCTCCGGGTTGGGTTCCGAGCGGCAGCACATCGTTCGGGTCGTTGGCTGATCCCGCGACGGCCAGGTGATCGCGGCGGCTGATCTTGCTCATCAGTGGGCCTCCTTGGCGCTCGTGTTGTGGGTTGAGGTGGGGTGAGCCGTACCAGCCGTACCAGCCGTACCAACGGCGTGTTTCGGCTGGTCAGGTGCGGATTTTGGGTGGTACGGCTTTGGTACGGCTGGTACGGCTTGGGATTTCTGGTACGGCTTTGGTACGGCTCGATTTCCCAAGCCGTACCACTCGGAATCGTGGCCTGACCTCGGAAAACAGGGTCTTGGTACGGCTGGTACGGCTGGTACGGCTTGGGGCCCTCGACGTGTCGCCGGTCGGGTGGGGTGGGTGGTCATCGACGGGCCTCCGGGTCGCAGGTCGGGTGTGTGCGGGTGCCGTCGTCGATCGCGAGAGGTTGGCGGCAGATGAGGCAGGTTGGGGCGGGTGCGCAGTAGCGGGCCCAGGCGTCGGCGAACGCGGCACGCTGGTAGCCCTTGGCTTGTCCGGTGTCGAACCGGATCGTGTCGGATCGGATGTCGAAGTCGCGCAGCAGGAAACCGAGTTTCATCGCGGTCAGACCTTGCAGCGGGTTGGAGTAGGTCGCCCACGGTGCCTCGGGGTCGTCCTTGAGCCGGTCGAGCAGGACCGAGGTGGGCAGCGCTTCGGCGTCACCGAACGCGGTACGGCAGTCGGTCAGCAGTCGGGTTTGCAGGGTGGTCTGTGCGTTGGCGTCGCGGGTCTCGGTGAGGGTGACGCAGGCTTCGCGGCCGATCTCGGGCCAGTCGCCTCCGGCAAGGTCGGCGATCGCGAGCAGAGGTTCCCAGGTGTCGGCGGCGCGGTCCTCGACCGGCATGTCCGGGGTGGCGGTGCCGAGGTGGTCATGATGCGCGACCACCCACTGGTTCAGCCGCTTTCGGAGGTTGTCCAGCGCTGGACCATCACGGCGAGTCCGGTACGGCGCGACGGACTCACCAGGCGCGCGACGACGCATCCGGATAACGACGGCGCGGTCCTCGATGGTGTCCGGCATCGCACCGATCCCAGCGAGGGCGGCCATGGCGAATGTCTGGATGCGCTCGACGCTCGAGTTAGCGGCGTTGTAGCGCAGCGCGGGCCGGTTGCGCTGGTGTCCGGCGTTGAGCAGGCCGCGTAGGTCTTCGTTCTCGCCTGCCTTGGGTCCGAAGATGGTGTCGGCCTCGTCGAGCAGGATCGTGGGCGGGTTCTTCGTCTTCATCCCGATGGAGCGGTAAACGGCGCTGGGTGAGGCGTTGACGGTGAGCAGCGGGTCATGGCAGGTCGCCTCGGCCAGGTCGAGCAGCCGCGACTTGCCGCATCGTTTCTCCGGGGCACGGATCACCAGGCGGGGCGCGTGGGCCCACACGGGTACGGCGTGGGTGGCGGCGATCCAGAGAACGACCCCGGTCATGGCGTGAGCATCGGGGAGGATGACGTACTTCCCGATCGCATCGCGAACCTCGTTGAGCAGCAGCTCTCCCGCGTTGGGCGCGAAGTCGGCCGGGGTGAGCCTTTCCTCACCCGGGCTGACCGTGACGTTCTCGGCGGTGGTGGTGTCGTCGGCCATGGGTTGTTCCTCCGGGTTGGGTTCCGAGCGGCAGCACATCGTTCGGGTCGTTGGCTGATCCCGCGACGGCCAGGTGATCGCGGCGGCTGATCTTGCTCATCAGTGGGCCTCCTTGGCGCTCGTGTTGTGGGTTGAGGTGGGGTGAGCCGTACCAGCCGTACCAGCCGTACCAACGGCGTGTTTCGGCTGGTCAGGTGCGGATTTTGGGTGGTACGGCTTTGGTACGGCTGGTACGGCTTGGGATTTCTGGTACGGCTTTGGTACGGCTCGATTTCCCAAGCCGTACCACTCGGAATCGTGGCCTGACCTCGGAAAACAGGGTCTTGGTACGGCTGGTACGGCTGGTACGGCTTGGGGCCCTCGACGTGTCGCCGGTCGGGTGGGGTGGGTGGTCATCGACGGGCCTCCGGGTCGCAGGTCGGGTGTGTGCGGGTGCCGTCGTCGATCGCGAGAGGTTGGCGGCAGATGAGGCAGGTTGGGGCGGGTGCGCAGTAGCGGGCCCAGGCGTCGGCGAACGCGGCACGCTGGTAGCCCTTGGCTTGTCCGGTGTCGAACCGGATCGTGTCGGATCGGATGTCGAAGTCGCGCAGCAGGAAACCGAGTTTCATCGCGGTCAGACCTTGCAGCGGGTTGGAGTAGGTCGCCCACGGTGCCTCGGGGTCGTCCTTGAGCCGGTCGAGCAGGACCGAGGTGGGCAGCGCTTCGGCGTCACCGAACGCGGTACGGCAGTCGGTCAGCAGTCGGGTTTGCAGGGTGGTCTGTGCGTTGGCGTCGCGGGTCTCGGTGAGGGTGACGCAGGCTTCGCGGCCGATCTCGGGCCAGTCGCCTCCGGCAAGGTCGGCGATCGCGAGCAGAGGTTCCCAGGTGTCGGCGGCGCGGTCCTCGACCGGCATGTCCGGGGTGGCGGTGCCGAGGTGGTCATGATGCGCGACCACCCACTGGTTCAGCCGCTTTCGGAGGTTGTCCAGCGCTGGACCATCACGGCGAGTCCGGTACGGCGCGACGGACTCACCAGGCGCGCGACGACGCATCCGGATAACGACGGCGCGGTCCTCGATGGTGTCCGGCATCGCACCGATCCCAGCGAGGGCGGCCATGGCGAATGTCTGGATGCGCTCGACGCTCGAGTTAGCGGCGTTGTAGCGCAGCGCGGGCCGGTTGCGCTGGTGTCCGGCGTTGAGCAGGCCGCGTAGGTCTTCGTTCTCGCCTGCCTTGGGTCCGAAGATGGTGTCGGCCTCGTCGAGCAGGATCGTGGGCGGGTTCTTCGTCTTCATCCCGATGGAGCGGTAAACGGCGCTGGGTGAGGCGTTGACGGTGAGCAGCGGGTCATGGCAGGTCGCCTCGGCCAGGTCGAGCAGCCGCGACTTGCCGCATCGTTTCTCCGGGGCACGGATCACCAGGCGGGGCGCGTGGGCCCACACGGGTACGGCGTGGGTGGCGGCGATCCAGAGAACGACCCCGGTCATGGCGTGAGCATCGGGGAGGATGACGTACTTCCCGATCGCATCGCGAACCTCGTTGAGCAGCAGCTCTCCCGCGTTGGGCGCGAAGTCGGCCGGGGTGAGCCTTTCCTCACCCGGGCTGACCGTGACGTTCTCGGCGGTGGTGGTGTCGTCGGCCATGGGTTGTTCCTCCGGGTTGGGTTCCGAGTTGGGCGTTGTCTGGTCGTCTCGTTGGTCGAAGGCGTGGGTCATGCGGCGCTCCGGGTCGCGGCGCGGCGGAAGCCGGACAGGATCGTGTTCTCGGCCTCGTAGGCGGTGTAGGCGCGAGCGGCGATGTGCCCAGCGGCAGCGACCAACAGCCGGTCGAGCGCGGAGTGTTCGGTGATCAGGTCGCGTGCAACCAACTTTCCGACTGTGGCGGCCGCGACGAAGAGCGCGGCGTTTCGGCCGCCCTTGGTCGCGTCCAGCAGACCCGCGACGCCGTTTGCGTGGTCGCCGTTGATCGCGATGTCGAAGACGCGGTTTACGTACGCGTCCGGGTCGCGCAGTGGCTCGCCGGACCCGATCGGCTGTAGTGGTCGGGCCTGTGTCCTAGAACCGTCCTGAGAGCGGTTCTGTGACGTGCGGGTGGCGGGTCGGCGGTCGTGGGTGAGGAGGTCGAGCAGGAACATCGGGAGCGGTGCGGCCGGGCGGTCGTCGATGATGTCGTACGCGCTAGCTCCGATGCTGGTTGGCGGTGCGGCGACGTATCCGCCGTGGGCGCGGGTGTCGATCAACCAGCCGATCTTTCCGGCTGTGTTGCCGTAGGCCACATCGGCCGGCGCAGCGTAGTAGAGGTGGGTTCCTCCGGAGACGGTGCGCACGGTGTAGGTCGGGGTGATGGTGCCGCCGTGGACTCCGGCGAGGTGGTCGAGCACGTCGGCGCCAGTGGTGATCTCGAACGACTTCCACGGTTCGGGGATCTCGGTTCCGGGCTTGTGGGTGTCGAGGTCGACCACGACCAGGCGGGAGGGCCCACAGGCGATCCCGACTCCGTAGGCGGGGTTGCTGGACCATGCTTTGGTGATCTTGTCGGCGCGGATGGTGGCGCGTTGCTCCCACCCGGCGTGAGTGGTGCGGCACCCCGGGGCGGTGCCATCGCAGTCGGTGGCACGGTGGTTCGGCGTAGCGGGCCGCTTGGAGCCGGGCAGCAGGGGGAAGACTCGCCAGCCACGGGCGGCGTAGTCCAGAGCGGTCGTGAGGCTGTCGGTCAGGGTGTCAGGCTGCTGCTGCATCATCGATCTGTCCTTCCTCGGATTCGTGCTGGTCGTGGTGCTGGTCTGGTTCGTGGCGGTCGGGTCGGGCGAGGGCGACCATGAAGCCCTTCAAGGTCGGTCGCGGGTGCTCGGCGGCGTACTCGGCGAGTTCGGTCGGATAGCCCAGGGATTCGGCCTCAGCGGCGAGGAACCAGGCGTGCGAGGCGTTGTGAAACTCGCTGGTGATCAGGTCGCGCCACCAGTGGCGGCGACGCTGCACATAGCGGCGGCGCGGACGGCGGGGAGGGCGGCTCATCAGGCACCCGCAGCCCTGCTATTGGTCCAGCGGTAGACGGTCCGGTCGGAGACGTCGAGCAGCCCGGCGACCTCGGGCACGGGCAGCCCGTACGCGCGCAGCTCGACCGCAGCGCACGCGGCGTGGACCTGGTCGCCGTCCTCGTCGTTCAGCGGCTCATCGCAGATGGCGCACTGGTCGATGTGGTCCTCGTTGTGGTGCGCGTCGTCGTGGGTGTCAGGGATGACAGTCAGGGTCGGCGCGACACTGACAGCCGGGGTGACAGCGGAGCCGGGAGCAGTGATCTCGTGAGGGTGGTTGTCAGGGTCGGTGTCACCCGCGGTGTCAGCCCTGGTGTCAGGGGTTGTGTCAGGGGTGAGGGTCGCCTGACGGCCGATCAGCTTGCCGTAGGCGATCGCCCCGGCCGCGTGCTTCTCGGCGGACCTGGTCAGCCGGGACGCGGCGCGGTTCTCGGCGCGCTCGACGGTCACCTTGATCTCGGCCAGAGCACGGGTACGTGCGGCCAGCCGCGCCGACTCGCCGTAGCCGGTGATGGTCTCCATGTGGGCGGCGTGACGAGCCTCGATCACGGCCAGGGCTCGCTGGTCGCGGATCTCTGCCGTGCGGGACCGGATGATCGCGGCAGTCTCCGGGGAGACGGTGACCTGGTCGCGGATCCCGTCAGCGACCAGCAGCAGCGCAGCCAGCGCCGGAATCGCCGACCAAGGGCCCATGTGCCCGACAGCAGCGAGCAGGACCGTCGAGGCGGCCACAGCAACCGCCGTGGCGGCACCGAAGCCGTAGGCGGCGGCTCGCTGTCCGGACTTGTAGGCACCGATCGTGGTGTGACCCAGCGCAGCCCACACCACATCAGCGGCGAGAGCGACGGCTACACCGACAGCGGGCGCGGCAGAACCTGCGGCGGGGATCATCGCGGCGACCTGCGGCGCGATGGTCACAGCGACCTGGACGAAGCCAACGAAGGTCATTCCGTAGCCGACACCAGCGAGGCCAGAGGGCCGTTTCTTGGTGGTGGTGGTGTGCGCGTTCATGGCGGTGAGTTCTCCTGTTTCGGACTGTTTCGGGCATGGGTGAGGTAGGGACTTGGGCCAGCGAGACGTTTCTGGAGGGTTTCTCCGCTACCGGGTGGAGGTGTTGGGCGAGGTGGGTAGCGGTAGCGGGCGGGAGGAGGGGTCGGATCGGCCCGGATCCAGGGTTCGAACGGGTGCGCGAAGTGGAGGGCTACTCCGCTACGTCGCTGGTCAGGTAGCAGTTTCGGTAGTAGCAGGGGTGCTACGGGTAGCAGCCGCTACGGCTACCGATTCCGGGGTTCAGACGGGTGCAAGGACACCTCCGATCGGGTTGTCGGGGTCGTCGGTGTCGGTGTGGCCGAGTGTGTCGGTCAGGTCGCGGCGGACCAGACCGCGTTTGTTGGTCTGCTTGCCGTCGATGACCTTCTTGACCTGGACGGTGCGGATCCCGTGGGGTTTGACGGCAGCGGTGACCTGCTCCCCGGTCCACCCGCCATAGAGCGACCCGTTGTGCTCGGCGAGGCGGGCGGCGAGTTCGTCGCACCAGACCTTCCCGTTGCTCCACTCCGGGTCGTGCTCGGGCCAGACCGCGAGGAGGTGGTCCAGGATGGATCCGGTGTCGTCGTCGGGCAGGATCTCCCCGGCCGCCATTCCGGTCAGGCGGCCAGCGGCCAACCGCGCAGCACGGGCACGGGCACAGATGACCTCGGCGGCGGGCGCGTCCACGAAGGAGGACCGGACGATGACCGGGTCGTCACCCTCACCGACGAGGTAGGCGATACCGAGGTCTTTACGACCGAAGGTGGTCGCGCGGATGCCGGACTTGTACATCGAGGTCCCCAGGACCATGTCGTTCTCGACCTGTCCCATGACCTTGAGGCACAGCCGCAGGACCGCGTTCGCGGAGATGCCGGTCGGGATGGACTTGGCGTCGGGGCGCTGGGTGGCCAGCCAGACCATGATCCCGACCGCGGGTCCGCGCTTGACCAGGTCGGTGACGATCTCGGCGATCTCGGCCCCGTGGGTGGGGTGCTCGAACATCTTCTGTGTCTCGTCAAAGGCCCAGAAGATCGGGTGCAGTTTGAGGGACTTCTCCGAGGCGAGAGCGTCGGTGACCTTGGACTCGGGGCACACCTCCCGGGGCAGGGTCTTGATGGCCTTGTAGCGGCGGCGCATCTCGATCGCCCCTTCCCGCAGGTCGCGGACGAGGTAGTCGATGTCTTCGGGGTCGTCCCCGGACCGGTTGGCGTGGGCGACGTCATCGAGCATCCCGAGGTCGGATCCGCCCTTGAGGTTGTAGGTGTGCAGCTCGACGCGCGGGTCCAGCGCGGCAGCGAGGCAGAGCAGGCGCAGGGTGAACGTCTTACCCATGCGCGGCAGGGCACCGATAAGACCGGTCGCGAACATCAGGGTCACGACCACGGGGCGGCCACGCTGGTCGACACCGATCGGGATCGGCTCGAACACGTTGACCTTCCCGGAGGTGGCCAGCGGCCAGGGCGCGGGCTTGGACTGGGCCAGGGACTTGTCGGCGACGTAGAGGACCAGGCGGCCGACGTGGACCTCGGGGTCGGTCTCGGGCCACACCTTCCCCAGGGAGCGACGCAGACCCGAAGCGAGACGGTCGCGCTGCTCGATCACCTCCGAGGCAGTCACCCCGGGCGGGAGGTCGAGTTCGGCACGGAACCCAGCACCGTCACGCATGATCGGCGAGACGAACGCGATCGCCTTCGCACCCTCCTTAGCCATGGCCTGGTTCAGCCGCGCCAGACCCAGCGAACCGAGCGCGTTGAGGATCAGGTCCGAGGTAAGCCGCGGCTCCTTGGCCGTGTCCACGGCACGGCCGGTGATCGGCTTGTCCGGGTTGCGACCGAGCAGGCCGAGACCAGCCAGAGCGGCCAAGCCGAGACCGAGCTGGACCATCAGGGAGTCGATCCCGTACACGACGTAGGCGGCGATGCCGGCCACGGTCAGGAGCATCAGGACCGCAAGGAAGACGCGCGCTTTGATCTGGCGGCGGTGGTCCTCCCTCAGCCGGAGATAGGCCCCGGCGTCGAGGGTGTTGCCGCGTACGGTCATCCGGTTCTCTTTGTCCTCGGCGTCGAAGATCCAGCCCCAGCACATAGCCATGACACGGCCCAGGCCGAGCGGGGACCGGGCGGCCAACTTCGCGTAGTACGTCGGCAGACGCACCCCGTGATAGGTCGTGGTGTGGCCGTAGTGCTTCACCGCCCACGCAGCCGCCGACTTCGCCGACTCGCGGTCCTTGGCCCAGGCGGGCAGGATCTCCCGGCGCGGGGCAGCCTTGACCGTGCCGGACCGGTCGTCGCGAACGGCGAGGACCTGACCGTCAACGATCTCCGGAGTCGTCTCCGTGTCGTCCTCGGCGGCGGCGTCGGTGTTGTCGTGAGCGGCCTGAGCGCGCTCAGAGACGTTCTCGGCGATGGCCGGGGCAGCGTTGGTGCTCTCAGAGGCTTCAGGAGCGGCCTCACGGGCGCGGCGAGCCGCGTCGAGGTCGTAGACCCCGATCCCGTGGGCCTCTTGGTTCGGTGTGGTGGTCATGATCAGGCTCCCTTCTCAGCAAGGCCAGCGGCCTTGGTCAGGTTTTTGGCCAGGGTCCGGGCGGCGGCGGGGGTGATGGTGTGGACGCCGACCTGGACATACGGCGTCCTCGCGGACGGGTCGACGACGATGTCGGGGGTGTTGGGCCCCGACCTGATGACGGTGACCTTGGGGCGCTTGGGCATCAGAACCAGCCCTTCGCCACTGGGTTGGTGCGCTTGACCGGCTTCTTGTTCCGGTACGGGTCGGACGCTTTGCCGACCTTGGCCTTCTTGCCCGCGTGCGGGTCCTTGGAGCCGGGCAGCTTCTTCGCGACCTTCGCGCGGTGGGTCCGGGCGACGTGGCGTGCGGTGTCCTTGACGGTGCCGTGGCCGAACAGGCCGGTGTACTCGACAGCCATGGCGTCACTTCACCCACTTGGGGAACTTGTAGTTCTCGGCCATGTCGGCCTGCTTGAGGTAGACCTTGGCCAGGTCTTCGCAGGTCTTCGCGGCGGCAGGCTTGCCCTGCTCACGGAAGCGCGCGGCTCCCTTCTCGGCCATCTCAGCCTCGCGGCGGAACTTCGCAGCCTGTTTCTTGAAGTCGGCCCGGGCGGCTGCCTTGTTGATCTTCATGACTAGTTCCTTTACCTCTCGGTGGTGGTGTTGTCAGGCCAGGGGTAGGAGGCGCCAGCTGCACGCGCGGTCGCGGCGATCACCAGCCGCAACGCGGTGCGGTCCAAGCCGGGCAGGACCTCGTTGAGGCAGACCGTGCGGTCGTAGGAGGCCAGGGACAGCGCGATGTCCAGCAGGCGACGCTCACCCCCGGAGAGGTAGCCACCGTCCGCGCGGTCGGCGTCGATCCAGGCAGCGCCGGGCTCGACCCGGACCCACGACCCGTTCAGCAGGCGACCGCCCCAGGCACGGACCAGCAGCTCGACCGCAGCCTCGTCGGGAAGGGAGCCCTTCGCCCAGCGGCGCAGAGCGGCCGCGATCTCGGGCTTGGATGTCGGGATCTTCGCCAGGTTCTCAGGGGTGCTCATGCTGCGGCCTCCGAGACGGTCCACACGCGCTCGGTGGTCGACATCTTCACGAACACCGTGGTCTCGCCACTGCCAGCAGGGACCCGACCGGACCAGTCGTGACGAATCAGCAGCCCGATCGCGTCAGCGACGTAGGCCCGGGCATCCTCGCTCAGGTAGAGCGCATCGGCGATCAGCTGTGCCGCGACAAGCCCAGCGGGCTCGATCTCCAGCAGCACAGCGGGTCGACGCTCCGGGGCCCCATGAGCGAGACGAACGTCCGTCCCCGCGCTCACCTTGAAGCCGTGCACGTCCACGTTCGGGACACACTCCAGGATGTTTGCGGCCCAGGTCAGATCCCACGACTTCGCGGTACTCATCGGGCACCCCCGGCGATGTTCGAGGCGGCCGAGAGAGCCGACGTCATCGCCGTCTCGATCCCGTCCAGGATCGGCGCGCCGATCGTGGTCGAGGCCAACGAGAGACCGAGGACCGCACCGAAGGCGAGGACACCCGGGTGGGTGCCGCCCCAGCGGACCATGAAGACAGCGACGATCAGGAAGATGATGAACAAAGGTGCGGTAACCATGACTAGATATGCCTTTCAGGCGGCCTCGGCCGGGACGGCCGGGCGAGGGTCGGTGATCGTGTAGACAGGCGCGGCCGAGATCGCCGCGTCGTGGTTGGCCTGCTGGACCAGCAGGTGCAGCAGTGCCGTCATCGCCCGGCGGTGGGCCCGCTTGGCGAGCGCGTCGGCCGGGTCAGCGAGCAGACGGCACTCGGCCTCGACCAGATCGACCTCAGCAGCGATCTGCGGCCACTCGGCTTCAATCGCGGCCAGGTCATCTCCGGTCGGCTCGTCTCGTGTGTTCGCGAAGTGGTCGGTGTGCATCGGGGTGGTTCCTTCCGGGTGATGAGCGGGTGTTGCTTGGTGGCCGGGCCGGGGCTGCCTCTGGGGCTCACCCCGGGCCCGGGGATCGTGGGTCAGGCTCCGTACTTTCGGGAGCGGGCAACCTGACGACCGGCTTCGGTAAGGGCGAACAAGGCATCGCCGGACGGGAAGGACCGGACGCAGCGGATGAGGCCGCGCTCAGCGAGACCCGTGATGACGCGGTGGTGGTGCTTCCGGGTGGCGATCTGGCCACGGTTGACCGTGTCGGCGGTGTCCTTGCGGGTCTGCCAGGCGGCGTACATCGCGTCGAGGGTCTTGCCCTGGTTGGCGGTGATGGTGGCGGTGGTCGTGATCATCTTCATGCCCTTTCCGTGGCCTGGCAGCCGGGTGGCTGCCTGTGTTCTACCTAACAACGGAATGGCTCACCATGTCAACTGTTAGGTAGAAGTTTCTGCGAGAAATTTCCGCTCGGGCTGGGGTCGTGCGACAGTTGTCAGCGAAACTGTTAGGTCAGAACGAGCACACTGAATGGCGAAGGTCGAACTAGGGAGACGCATGACAGACGGGCCAATCGACGCACTGGCGGGTGCGAAGCAGCAGCGGATCGCACGCGACATTCAGAACCAGATCGAGGCGGGGGTCCTACGTGACGGCGAGGTCATGCCGTCGACCCGAACGCTCGCCGAGCAGACGGGTGCGAGCGTCTGGACGGTCAATGAGGCGATGAAGGCACTCGCAGAGATGGGGCTGGTGGAGAACCAGTCGCGTTCGCGCCGGATCGTGCGATCTGCGCACCTCACGCCCAAGGTGAGCGAGGCGGCTCCCCGGGCTCTGCTGATCGGCGGCTACGCGGGTAGCGGCAAGACCGAGCTCGGGCGCATCCTCACCCGGCTGACGGGCTGGATGATCATCGACAAGGACACCATCACCCGCCCAGTTGTCGAGGTGGCTCTTGAGGCGTTGGGGGCTGAGTCGAGCGATCGGGAGTCGGAGACCTATTTGTCAAAGGTCCGGCCGCGTGAGTATGAGGCGCTGATGTCGACGGCGCACGAAAACACGGCATGCGGCGCTGGTGCCGTCGTCACGGCTCCCTTCTTGCGTGAGTTCAAGGACGCGTCGTGGCTCGCGCGCCAGCAGGCGCAGTTTGCGGACGACGGATTACCCATGACCGTCGTGTGGGTCACCTGTGACGCGGACACGATGCTGACCTATGTACGTCGTCGGGGTGCAGCTCGTGACGCGCACAAGCTGGCCACCTGGGACGCGTACATGGAGGCGATTGACCTCACGTTCCGTCCAGTCGTGGACCATCACGTCATCGACAATTCGACATCTGCGGAGCCTCTTAAGGATCAGGCGGCGCGACTGATAGCAACGCTCGCCGAGGTGCCCGCGAAATGACTCGCGGGGTGATCCTCTACGGTCCGCCGGCCGCTGGGAAGGACACCGTCGACGCTGCCCTTCGAGCGCTGTCGGATGACTACGTCCACTTCGCGCGAATCAAGGTCGGCGAGGGTCGCCGAGAGGGCTACCGAATTACGACCAGCGCCGCGCTCCAAGAACTACGGGAGCGCGGCGGCGTCGTGTGGGAGAACAGCCGCTACGGTGCGACCTATGCGGTTGACAGGCCTGGCCTGATCGACGCGCTCGGCCATGGGGTGCCGGTCCTCCACCTAGGACAGGTCGAGGCGGTCGACGCGGTAGCCACGGCGGTCAGTGGAGCGCGTTGGGTTGTCGTTTCTCTCTGGTGTCCGGAGGATGTCGCAGTCGATCGGTTGCGGCAGCGGGGGAGTGCGGACGTTGCAGAGCGTCTGGAGGCATGGCGGGCGACGCCCGAACTGGGAGAGGCAGACCTCAGGTTCGATACATCCATGGTCGAGCCGCGTGATGCAGCGCGACGTATTGACGCACATGTTCGGAAGGCCTGCACGCTCGCCGATTCATTCCCCCCCGATTCCCCCCGAGGGTGAAACGACATGCAATACATGCAACGCCTGCCAGGTGTTCTCAACCCATAGTTCTGGGTCTCCAAACCTTCGCAATGAGAAGGCCAGGGGTTCGAATCCCCTCAGCTCCACCAAAGAAGAACCCCGCCTGACCTGCGGAAACGCAGAGAGTCAGGCGGGGTTCTTGCTTGTTTGTGCTGCCGTTATTCGGCGGATTCCCCCCGGATTCCCCCCGAGCCGTTCAGGCGGGCCAATCCGGCCTCATCTGCGACGGTCCCGAGGTGGTGCAGATAGATGTTTGTCGTCGCGATTGAGGCATGCCCCATCCATGCCTGAACCGTGGTCGCGGGCACGCCCTTCGCCAGCCACAGGCAGGCGGCCGTGTGGCGCAGATCGTGAATTCTGCGGCCGTGCGAGATCAGCTCCCAGTCGACGGCCCGCTTGACGGCGCTCGCGTGCAACCGGTGACCAGTGGCGGTGACGAACACCAGATCGCGGGTGGTGCGTCCGGCGATCAGGTCTTTGACGGTCGGGAGGATGCGGTCCGCGAGCGGCACGAATCGGGACTTCCCGGACTTGGTTGTCTTGGCTTCGCCTCCCTCGGGTGCTGCGCGTCGAACGTAGATGCCCGGCATGGGGTCGAATACGACGTCGCTCACTCGAACCTCACGCAGCTCCGACCAGCGGAGCCCGGTCCATCCCGCGACCAGCAGGATGTCCGAGAGTCGGGCGAGGTCGCGTGTTCGCTCTGCTGCTCGAATCAGACTGACGGAGTCCCTCGATGCGAGGTGGGCGGCATCGAGGACGAAGGTCTCTAGCTCGGTCTCGCTGAAGGGGTGCATCTCGGTGGCTACCTCACTTGCTTTGGGTACTCGGGTTGGTGTGACGGGGTTGTGCTGGACCATGCGTTCTCGGACTGCCCATGCGAAGAACGAAGACAGTGACGCCCGGTAGCGCTTGACCGACTTCTCGGCGAGGCCTCGGCGGCGGAGCGCGACCAGCGCGCGGGAGACCTCGCGTTCGGTCACACTGCCGATCTGCAGGGCTGACAGCGCGGGCGGTGTTAGGCGCGGGAGCGCGGCATCTGCGGTGTACGTCTTGGGGGCGACGGTCGCCTTGCGCTCATCGAGCCACATCGGCAAGGCCTTGCGGACGGTGATCTGTCCGGCGCGGCGGTCGAACCCACCCGCGAGCGCGGCACGCTCGCGGGTGAGCCAGTCGACAGCCTCGCGGCGGGTGTCGAACATCTTTGTGCCGATGTCGACCCGACCTTGCTTCAGTCGCGCTTGCCAGCGACCGTTCGTCATCTTCCGGACGTTCACGCGGCCACCTCCTCAAGCCAGGCGAGCACGTCGCTACGGCGATAGCGGGGCGAGTCAGGAGAGAGCCAGTAGACGCGAGGTCCCTTGCCGGTTGCCCGCCAGCGGCAGAGCGTCGACGGCGTCACCTTGAGCGCTTCGGCGACCTCGCGCGATGTCCAGAGGATCGGCAGCACATCGTTCGGGTCGTTGGCTGATCCCGCGACGGCCAGGTGATCGCGGCGGCTGATCTTGCTCATCAGTGGGCCTCCTTGGCGCTCGTGTTGTGGGTTGAGGTGGGGTGAGCCGTACCAGCCGTACCAGCCGTACCAACGGCGTGTTTCGGCTGGTCAGGTGCGGATTTTGGGTGGTACGGCTTTGGTACGGCTGGTACGGCTTGGGATTTCTGGTACGGCTTTGGTACGGCTCGATTTCCCAAGCCGTACCACTCGGAATCGTGGCCTGACCTCGGAAAACAGGGTCTTGGTACGGCTGGTACGGCTGGTACGGCTTGGGGCCCTCGACGTGTCGCCGGTCGGGTGGGGTGGGTGGTCATCGACGGGCCTCCGGGTCGCAGGTCGGGTGTGTGCGGGTGCCGTCGTCGATCGCGAGAGGTTGGCGGCAGATGAGGCAGGTTGGGGCGGGTGCGCAGTAGCGGGCCCAGGCGTCGGCGAACGCGGCACGCTGGTAGCCCTTGGCTTGTCCGGTGTCGAACCGGATCGTGTCGGATCGGATGTCGAAGTCGCGCAGCAGGAAACCGAGTTTCATCGCGGTCAGACCTTGCAGCGGGTTGGAGTAGGTCGCCCACGGTGCCTCGGGGTCGTCCTTGAGCCGGTCGAGCAGGACCGAGGTGGGCAGCGCTTCGGCGTCACCGAACGCGGTACGGCAGTCGGTCAGCAGTCGGGTTTGCAGGGTGGTCTGTGCGTTGGCGTCGCGGGTCTCGGTGAGGGTGACGCAGGCTTCGCGGCCGATCTCGGGCCAGTCGCCTCCGGCAAGGTCGGCGATCGCGAGCAGAGGTTCCCAGGTGTCGGCGGCGCGGTCCTCGACCGGCATGTCCGGGGTGGCGGTGCCGAGGTGGTCATGATGCGCGACCACCCACTGGTTCAGCCGCTTTCGGAGGTTGTCCAGCGCTGGACCATCACGGCGAGTCCGGTACGGCGCGACGGACTCACCAGGCGCGCGACGACGCATCCGGATAACGACGGCGCGGTCCTCGATGGTGTCCGGCATCGCACCGATCCCAGCGAGGGCGGCCATGGCGAATGTCTGGATGCGCTCGACGCTCGAGTTAGCGGCGTTGTAGCGCAGCGCGGGCCGGTTGCGCTGGTGTCCGGCGTTGAGCAGGCCGCGTAGGTCTTCGTTCTCGCCTGCCTTGGGTCCGAAGATGGTGTCGGCCTCGTCGAGCAGGATCGTGGGCGGGCCGCGAGCGGCACGAATCGGGACTTCCCGGACTTGGTTGTCTTGGCTTCGCCTCCCTCGGGTGCTGCGCGTCGAACGTAGATGCCCGGCATGGGGTCGAATACGACGTCGCTCACTCGAACCTCACGCAGCTCCGACCAGCGGAGCCCGGTCCATCCCGCGACCAGCAGGATGTCCGAGAGTCGGGCGAGGTCGCGTGTTCGCTCTGCTGCTCGAATCAGACTGACGGAGTCCCTCGATGCGAGGTGGGCGGCATCGAGGACGAAGGTCTCTAGCTCGGTCTCGCTGAAGGGGTGCATCTCGGTGGCTACCTCACTTGCTTTGGGTACTCGGGTTGGTGTGACGGGGTTGTGCTGGACCATGCGTTCTCGGACTGCCCATGCGAAGAACGAAGACAGTGACGCCCGGTAGCGCTTGACCGACTTCTCGGCGAGGCCTCGGCGGCGGAGCGCGACCAGCGCGCGGGAGACCTCGCGTTCGGTCACACTGCCGATCTGCAGGGCTGACAGCGCGGGCGGTGTTAGGCGCGGGAGCGCGGCATCTGCGGTGTACGTCTTGGGGGCGACGGTCGCCTTGCGCTCATCGAGCCACATCGGCAAGGCCTTGCGGACGGTGATCTGTCCGGCGCGGCGGTCGAACCCACCCGCGAGCGCGGCACGCTCGCGGGTGAGCCAGTCGACAGCCTCGCGGCGGGTGTCGAACATCTTTGTGCCGATGTCGACCCGACCTTGCTTCAGTCGCGCTTGCCAGCGACCGTTCGTCATCTTCCGGACGTTCACGCGGCCACCTCCTCAAGCCAGGCGAGCACGTCGCTACGGCGATAGCGGGGCGAGTCAGGAGAGAGCCAGTAGACGCGAGGTCCCTTGCCGGTTGCCCGCCAGCGGCAGAGCGTCGACGGCGTCACCTTGAGCGCTTCGGCGACCTCGCGCGATGTCCAGAGGATCGGCAGCACATCGTTCGGGTCGTTGGCTGATCCCGCGACGGCCAGGTGATCGCGGCGGCTGATCTTGCTCATCAGTGGGCCTCCTTGGCGCTCGTGTTGTGGGTTGAGGTGGGGTGAGCCGTACCAGCCGTACCAGCCGTACCAACGGCGTGTTTCGGCTGGTCAGGTGCGGATTTTGGGTGGTACGGCTTTGGTACGGCTGGTACGGCTTGGGATTTCTGGTACGGCTTTGGTACGGCTCGATTTCCCAAGCCGTACCACTCGGAATCGTGGCCTGACCTCGGAAAACAGGGTCTTGGTACGGCTGGTACGGCTGGTACGGCTTGGGGCCCTCGACGTGTCGCCGGTCGGGTGGGGTGGGTGGTCATCGACGGGCCTCCGGGTCGCAGGTCGGGTGTGTGCGGGTGCCGTCGTCGATCGCGAGAGGTTGGCGGCAGATGAGGCAGGTTGGGGCGGGTGCGCAGTAGCGGGCCCAGGCGTCGGCGAACGCGGCACGCTGGTAGCCCTTGGCTTGTCCGGTGTCGAACCGGATCGTGTCGGATCGGATGTCGAAGTCGCGCAGCAGGAAACCGAGTTTCATCGCGGTCAGACCTTGCAGCGGGTTGGAGTAGGTCGCCCACGGTGCCTCGGGGTCGTCCTTGAGCCGGTCGAGCAGGACCGAGGTGGGCAGCGCTTCGGCGTCACCGAACGCGGTACGGCAGTCGGTCAGCAGTCGGGTTTGCAGGGTGGTCTGTGCGTTGGCGTCGCGGGTCTCGGTGAGGGTGACGCAGGCTTCGCGGCCGATCTCGGGCCAGTCGCCTCCGGCAAGGTCGGCGATCGCGAGCAGAGGTTCCCAGGTGTCGGCGGCGCGGTCCTCGACCGGCATGTCCGGGGTGGCGGTGCCGAGGTGGTCATGATGCGCGACCACCCACTGGTTCAGCCGCTTTCGGAGGTTGTCCAGCGCTGGACCATCACGGCGAGTCCGGTACGGCGCGACGGACTCACCAGGCGCGCGACGACGCATCCGGATAACGACGGCGCGGTCCTCGATGGTGTCCGGCATCGCACCGATCCCAGCGAGGGCGGCCATGGCGAATGTCTGGATGCGCTCGACGCTCGAGTTAGCGGCGTTGTAGCGCAGCGCGGGCCGGTTGCGCTGGTGTCCGGCGTTGAGCAGGCCGCGTAGGTCTTCGTTCTCGCCTGCCTTGGGTCCGAAGATGGTGTCGGCCTCGTCGAGCAGGATCGTGGGCGGGCCGCGAGCGGCACGAATCGGGACTTCCCGGACTTGGTTGTCTTGGCTTCGCCTCCCTCGGGTGCTGCGCGTCGAACGTAGATGCCCGGCATGGGGTCGAATACGACGTCGCTCACTCGAACCTCACGCAGCTCCGACCAGCGGAGCCCGGTCCATCCCGCGACCAGCAGGATGTCCGAGAGTCGGGCGAGGTCGCGTGTTCGCTCTGCTGCTCGAATCAGACTGACGGAGTCCCTCGATGCGAGGTGGGCGGCATCGAGGACGAAGGTCTCTAGCTCGGTCTCGCTGAAGGGGTGCATCTCGGTGGCTACCTCACTTGCTTTGGGTACTCGGGTTGGTGTGACGGGGTTGTGCTGGACCATGCGTTCTCGGACTGCCCATGCGAAGAACGAAGACAGTGACGCCCGGTAGCGCTTGACCGACTTCTCGGCGAGGCCTCGGCGGCGGAGCGCGACCAGCGCGCGGGAGACCTCGCGTTCGGTCACACTGCCGATCTGCAGGGCTGACAGCGCGGGCGGTGTTAGGCGCGGGAGCGCGGCATCTGCGGTGTACGTCTTGGGGGCGACGGTCGCCTTGCGCTCATCGAGCCACATCGGCAAGGCCTTGCGGACGGTGATCTGTCCGGCGCGGCGGTCGAACCCACCCGCGAGCGCGGCACGCTCGCGGGTGAGCCAGTCGACAGCCTCGCGGCGGGTGTCGAACATCTTTGTGCCGATGTCGACCCGACCTTGCTTCAGTCGCGCTTGCCAGCGACCGTTCGTCATCTTCCGGACGTTCACGCGGCCACCTCCTCAAGCCAGGCGAGCACGTCGCTACGGCGATAGCGGGGCGAGTCAGGAGAGAGCCAGTAGACGCGAGGTCCCTTGCCGGTTGCCCGCCAGCGGCAGAGCGTCGACGGCGTCACCTTGAGCGCTTCGGCGACCTCGCGCGATGTCCAGAGGATCGGCAGCACATCGTTCGGGTCGTTGGCTGATCCCGCGACGGCCAGGTGATCGCGGCGGCTGATCTTGCTCATCAGTGGGCCTCCTTGGCGCTCGTGTTGTGGGTTGAGGTGGGGTGAGCCGTACCAGCCGTACCAGCCGTACCAACGGCGTGTTTCGGCTGGTCAGGTGCGGATTTTGGGTGGTACGGCTTTGGTACGGCTGGTACGGCTTGGGATTTCTGGTACGGCTTTGGTACGGCTCGATTTCCCAAGCCGTACCACTCGGAATCGTGGCCTGACCTCGGAAAACAGGGTCTTGGTACGGCTGGTACGGCTGGTACGGCTTGGGGCCCTCGACGTGTCGCCGGTCGGGTGGGGTGGGTGGTCATCGACGGGCCTCCGGGTCGCAGGTCGGGTGTGTGCGGGTGCCGTCGTCGATCGCGAGAGGTTGGCGGCAGATGAGGCAGGTTGGGGCGGGTGCGCAGTAGCGGGCCCAGGCGTCGGCGAACGCGGCACGCTGGTAGCCCTTGGCTTGTCCGGTGTCGAACCGGATCGTGTCGGATCGGATGTCGAAGTCGCGCAGCAGGAAACCGAGTTTCATCGCGGTCAGACCTTGCAGCGGGTTGGAGTAGGTCGCCCACGGTGCCTCGGGGTCGTCCTTGAGCCGGTCGAGCAGGACCGAGGTGGGCAGCGCTTCGGCGTCACCGAACGCGGTACGGCAGTCGGTCAGCAGTCGGGTTTGCAGGGTGGTCTGTGCGTTGGCGTCGCGGGTCTCGGTGAGGGTGACGCAGGCTTCGCGGCCGATCTCGGGCCAGTCGCCTCCGGCAAGGTCGGCGATCGCGAGCAGAGGTTCCCAGGTGTCGGCGGCGCGGTCCTCGACCGGCATGTCCGGGGTGGCGGTGCCGAGGTGGTCATGATGCGCGACCACCCACTGGTTCAGCCGCTTTCGGAGGTTGTCCAGCGCTGGACCATCACGGCGAGTCCGGTACGGCGCGACGGACTCACCAGGCGCGCGACGACGCATCCGGATAACGACGGCGCGGTCCTCGATGGTGTCCGGCATCGCACCGATCCCAGCGAGGGCGGCCATGGCGAATGTCTGGATGCGCTCGACGCTCGAGTTAGCGGCGTTGTAGCGCAGCGCGGGCCGGTTGCGCTGGTGTCCGGCGTTGAGCAGGCCGCGTAGGTCTTCGTTCTCGCCTGCCTTGGGTCCGAAGATGGTGTCGGCCTCGTCGAGCAGGATCGTGGGCGGGTTCTTCGTCTTCATCCCGATGGAGCGGTAAACGGCGCTGGGTGAGGCGTTGACGGTGAGCAGCGGGTCATGGCAGGTCGCCTCGGCCAGGTCGAGCAGCCGCGACTTGCCGCATCGTTTCTCCGGGGCACGGATCACCAGGCGGGGCGCGTGGGCCCACACGGGTACGGCGTGGGTGGCGGCGATCCAGAGAACGACCCCGGTCATGGCGTGAGCATCGGGGAGGATGACGTACTTCCCGATCGCATCGCGAACCTCGTTGAGCAGCAGCTCTCCCGCGTTGGGCGCGAAGTCGGCCGGGGTGAGCCTTTCCTCACCCGGGCTGACCGTGACGTTCTCGGCGGTGGTGGTGTCGTCGGCCATGGGTTGTTCCTCCGGGTTGGGTTCCGAGTTGGGCGTTGTCTGGTCGTCTCGTTGGTCGAAGGCGTGGGTCATGCGGCGCTCCGGGTCGCGGCGCGGCGGAAGCCGGACAGGATCGTGTTCTCGGCCTCGTAGGCGGTGTAGGCGCGAGCGGCGATGTGCCCAGCGGCAGCGACCAACAGCCGGTCGAGCGCGGAGTGTTCGGTGATCAGGTCGCGTGCAACCAACTTTCCGACTGTGGCGGCCGCGACGAAGAGCGCGGCGTTTCGGCCGCCCTTGGTCGCGTCCAGCAGACCCGCGACGCCGTTTGCGTGGTCGCCGTTGATCGCGATGTCGAAGACGCGGTTTACGTACGCGTCCGGGTCGCGCAGTGGCTCGCCGGACCCGATCGGCTGTAGTGGTCGGGCCTGTGTCCTAGAACCGTCCTGAGAGCGGTTCTGTGACGTGCGGGTGGCGGGTCGGCGGTCGTGGGTGAGGAGGTCGAGCAGGAACATCGGGAGCGGTGCGGCCGGGCGGTCGTCGATGATGTCGTACGCGCTAGCTCCGATGCTGGTTGGCGGTGCGGCGACGTATCCGCCGTGGGCGCGGGTGTCGATCAACCAGCCGATCTTTCCGGCTGTGTTGCCGTAGGCCACATCGGCCGGCGCAGCGTAGTAGAGGTGGGTTCCTCCGGAGACGGTGCGCACGGTGTAGGTCGGGGTGATGGTGCCGCCGTGGACTCCGGCGAGGTGGTCGAGCACGTCGGCGCCAGTGGTGATCTCGAACGACTTCCACGGTTCGGGGATCTCGGTTCCGGGCTTGTGGGTGTCGAGGTCGACCACGACCAGGCGGGAGGGCCCACAGGCGATCCCGACTCCGTAGGCGGGGTTGCTGGACCATGCTTTGGTGATCTTGTCGGCGCGGATGGTGGCGCGTTGCTCCCA